>NZ_JBQSWW010000004.1:0-156742 GCF_052377515.1 Arthrobacter sp. AOP36-C1-22
ATCGGGAACCAGCCACCAATCAGCCGCTTAACTAACGTCTATGGGCAGTACAGCTAAGGGACACCGCCTGGTATCGATCACTGAGGGGTAGTTCCCCGGGCACCGCGTAGCATGGGGCTGACCTTGTCTTCCCGTCCCCAGGAGCACCCCATGGCTGATGACGTCCACACCCCCCGCACCCCGGAAACCCACGATCCCTACGTCGCCGCCCTCGAGCGCTACGACGACCTCCAGTACCGCAGGGTCGGCAACTCCGGCCTGCTGCTGCCCCCGTTGAGCCTGGGCCTGTGGTGGAACTTCGGGGACAACAGGACCTTCGGCACCCAGCGGGAGATCCTGCGCCACGCCTTCGACCACGGGATCACCCATTTCGACCTGGCGAACAACTACGGCCCGCCCGCCGGTTCCGCCGAAGAGAACTTCGGACGCATGATGCGTACCGATTTCCGCCCCTACCGCAACGAGATGATCATCTCCTCGAAGGCCGGTTACGACATGTGGCCGGGCCCGTACGGGAACTGGGCCTCGGCCAAGTACCTCCGGGCCTCCGCCGATGAATCCCTGCAGCGTCTGGGCCTGGATTACGTCGACATCTTCTACTCGCACCGACCCGATCCGAACACGCCCATCGAGGAAACCATCGGCGCACTGGACCAGCTGGTCCGCCAGGGCAAGGCCCTCTACGTCGGCATCTCCTCCTACTCACCGGAGCGGACCGCCGCCGCGAAGGCCGTGGCCCGTGAACTCGGCACCCCGCTGGTCATCCACCAGCCCTCTTACTCGATGCTCAACCGCTGGGTCGAGGACGGGTTGCTGGACACCCTGGAGGAACTGGGCATGGGCTCGATCGCCTTCACCCCCTTGGCCCAGGGCCTGCTGACCGGGAAATACCTGGACGACAAGAACGCGGTCCCCGCCGGAGGCAGGTCCTCGCTGGCCGGACTCACCGAGGAGAACCTGTCCACGGTCCGCGAACTGGCCCGGCTGGCCGAGCAACGAGGCCAGACCCTGCCCCAGATGGCCATCGCCTGGCTGCTGCGCGAGGGCGGGGTGACCTCCGTGCTCATCGGGGCCTCCTCGACCCGGCAGCTTGACGAGAACCTTTCGGCCGTGGAAAACACCTCCTTCACCCCGGAGGAACTGGAACTGATCGATGGAATCACCAGCGGAGCCGACAGCGTGGACATCTGGCGCCGCTTCTCCCAGTCCTAGGCAGGTGCAGCCGGTGGACACCGCACCCAGGAGCCGCTCCCCCAACGACCCCGCCTCGGCGGGCACCTCGCCGCAGCGGCACCGGCCGTCGCCGCCCTGAGCGGGGACCGGCTCCGGCGGCAGCGGCGGCAGCTTCTCCGGCTCCGGAAGCTCCTCCAGCGTCCAGCCCCGCACCCCCGCGGCCCCGGGCCCTTGCACTGAAGCAGGGCCGCCAAAATGTGCAGATGCAGTGACTCGATTCACAAAGCCGGGGATCCGGGACATGATGGATCCGTGCGGCCTCCGCCCAGGGCGCCGTGAGTTTCAACGAAGAGGAGACCGGCAGTGACCACCACCGCCCAGCAGTCCAACCCGTCCGGCTACCGCGTGCAGAACCCCGCCACCGGTGAGGTCGTCGAGACCTTCGAAACCGCAACCGACGCCCAGGTCCGCGAGGCCGTGGACGCCGCCCAGGCCGCCTACGATTCCTGGGGCGCCCTGCCCATCGCCGACCGGGCCGTCATCGTCAAGCGCGTCGCCGAACTGTTCACCGAACGGGCCGACGAGCTCGCCTCCACGATCACCCTGGAGATGGGCAAGCCGTTCTCGGAGTCCAAGGACGAGGCCGAGTTCTGCACCGACATCTTCAACTACTTCGCCACCGAAGGCCCCACCCTGGCCGCCGATCAGGAGATCAAGGCCATCGGCGGGGGCCGCGCCATGGTCCAGCGGTTGCCGGTCGGCCCGCTCCTGGGGATCATGCCGTGGAACTTCCCGTACTACCAGGTCGCCCGCTTCGTCGCGCCGAACCTGATGCTGGGCAACACGATCGTGCTCAAGCACGCCGAGACCTGCCCCCGCTCGGCCTTGGCCATCAAACAGATCATGGACGACGCCGGGGTCCCGGCGGGCGCCTACGTGAACCTGTTCGCCACGCATGACCAGATTGCCGATGTCATCGCCGACCCGCGCATCCAGGGGGTCTCGCTGACCGGTTCCGAGCGGGCCGGGGCGATCATCGGGCAGCTGGCCGGCAAGAACCTGAAGAAGGCAGTACTTGAACTCGGGGGTTCGGACCCCTACGTGGTGTTGGATTCCGCGGACGTGGCGGCCGCCGCCAAACTGGCCTGGGACACCCGGGTCGAAAACACCGGACAGGCCTGCAACTCCAATAAGCGCATGATCGTCATGGAGGACATCTACGACGATTTCGTGGCGGGTCTCACCGCGCAGGCCCACGGGCTGGTCCCCGGGGACCCGGCCGCCGAGGAGGCGGGCACGTTCGGCCCGCTGTCCTCCCGCGCCGCCGCCGAGGCGGTGCACGAGCAGGTGCAGGACGCCGTCGCCCAGGGCGCCACCCTGCATGCCGGCGGAACCCTCCATGACGGCCCGTCCTGCTACTACTCCCCCGCCGTGCTGACCGGCGTCACCGAGGACATGCGGGCCTACCGCGAGGAACTCTTCGGCCCCGTCGCGGTCGTCTACAAGGTCTCCTCCGACGAGGAGGCCATCCGCCTGGCCAACGACACCCAATACGGTCTGGGCGGCGCGGTCTTCAGCACCGACGAGGAGCGGGCCCGCAAGCTCGCCCAGCGGTTGCAGGTCGGCATGGCCAACGTCAACGGCATCGGCGAGGACGCTGATCTACCGTTCGGCGGGGTCAAGCGTTCGGGCTACGGCCGCGAACTGGGCCCGCTGGGAATGGATGAATTCGTGAACAAACGTCTGTTCTACATCGCCGATTAGCAGGTCAGCGCCCGGTTGCTCGCCTAGAGTGGTGGCATGAATCCAGAGGTCATCCGATGAGTCTTCGTTTATTCCGTCGCCGCTCCAGGCGCAGCAATGCCCCGGCGCTACCCGTCAGTCCCGGCGCACGCCACGCCCAGATCGATTCGCTGGGAGCCGCGGATCCCCGCGTGGCCCCCACGGACCGGGTGGCATTGCTGTGGTCCAACGCCTTGGGCCGCACCGCGACCCGGGCCGCCCAGGTCCTGCTGGTGCTTGTCCTGGCCGGTGTCGCCGTTGTCGGGCTGGCACAGGTCAGCGTCGTCGTGCTACCGCTACTGATCGCCCTGATCCTCACCAGTGCCCTCTGGCCGCTGGTGCTGCTGATGCGGCGCCATGTCTCCGCGATGTTGGCCGCCTGGACGGTCTTTCTGGGCTCCTTCGTGATCCTGGGGGGCGTCGGGACGGCGATCGTCTTCGCTGTCCGCGCCGAATGGTCGGGCCTGGTCGACCAGGCCGTCCAGGGGTTCGGACAACTCCAGGACATGGTCAAGGACCTGCCCATCCAGATCGGCCAGAAGCAGATCGATGAAGGTGTCCACGTCGTCACCGATTTCCTGACCAGCAAGCAGTTCGGCGCCGGCGCCCTGTCGGGCCTGTCTGCGGCCGGGAGCTTCTTCACCGGCCTGTTGCTGCTGCTGGTCATCCTGTTCTTCTTCCTGAAGGACGGCGACAAGATCTGGGCCTTCTTCCTGTCCTGGATCCCGCGCAGCCACGACGCCCAATGGCGTGCCAGCGGCTACCGGACCATCCACACCCTGGGTGGCTACATCCGCGGGACCGCCACCGTAGCCTTCGTCGATGCCGCAGGTATCGGCATCGCCTTGTGGATCCTGCAGGTCCCCCTGGCCCTGCCCCTGGCCGCCATCGTCTTCATCACCGCCTTCATCCCGCTGGTCGGGGCCACCTTCGCCGGGATCCTGGCGACCCTCGTGGCCCTGGTCGCGAACGGTCCCGTCGTGGCCCTGATCGTTTTGGGCGTGGTGATCCTGGTCAACCAGCTCGAGAGCAACTTCCTGCAACCGGTCGTCATGGGCCAGGCCCTGCACCTGCACGCACTGGTCATCCTGCTGGCCCTGACCGTGGGCACCGTGCTCAGCGGTGTCGTCGGCGCCGTGCTCTCCGTCCCGCTGACCGCCGTCGGCTGGGCGATCGTGAAGATCTGGACCGGACGCGACCCCGAGGCCGTCAACGAATACGAGCCCGCGGCCGTGGAGGAGGAGTAGCGCCCCGGCGGCCCCGCACCGATCCCGGGGCAATGCCCACCCGGCGTACAGCCAACTCAAAGCTTCGGCCCCTAGAGTCATAAGTACCTCATCAGGTGCGAGTGATGAAACACAAGGCCCCAGTCCTGCCCGGACTGGGGCCTTCATCATGTCCGCCCCAGCCCCCCCTGGGCTGCGGCCATGACCGGAACCGAGGGGTTCGCAGCCAACCCCCACCCCACACACAGCGGGCAGCTAGGTTCGGCCCCTAGTGTTTTAAACACCTCATCAGGTGCGAGTGATGAATCCGGCCCCGGCTTTCTCCCCCCGAAAGCCGGGGCCTTCCTCATGCCTGGGTGGTCCGCCTCCGGGCCCCGGCCCCGGGCTGGACGGCGAAGATATCCGGGGGCCGGTATCCCTCGGCGGCGAAGCGTTCCCGAACGGCGGTCCCCACGGCCTCCGCCGCGGCGACGTCGACCAGGGCGATCGCCGATCCCCCGAAGCCTCCCCCGGTCATCCGGGCCCCGAACGCCCCGGCCTGCTGTGCCGCCTCCACGGCGGCATCGAGTTCGACGCAGGAGATGCCGAAGTCATCGCGCATCGAGGCATGGCTGGCATCCAGGAACGGGCCGATGGTGCGCGGGCCCCCGGTCTCCAACGCCGCCACCGTGTCCAGGACCCGCTGGTTCTCGGTCACGATATGGCGCACCCGGGCGAAGGTCGCGGCGTCCAGGACCTCCGCGGCCTCGACAAGCCGCTCGAGACCCACATCACGCAGTGCCGGGACCCCCAGCCCGGCGGCACCGCGGGCGCAGGCTGCCACGAGGTCCTTGTACCCGCCGGATTCATGCGCGTGGACGACCTTGGTATCGATCACCAGAAGCACCAGGGATTCGGCGGCCAGATCCAGCGGCACCTGCCGGGAGAGACGGCTACGGCAGTCCAGGAACAACGCATGGCCCGCGGTGCCCAGCAGGGACGCGGACTGGTCCAGGATCCCGGTGGGGGCCCCGACGAAGTCGTTTTCCGCCTGTTGGCAGACCAGCACCAGTTCCTCCCGGTCGATGCCGGCGTCCAGGAGCTCATCCAGGGCCAGGGCCACCGCGCATTCGATGGCCGCCGAGGAGGACAAACCGGCGCCCGAGGGGACGTCGGAGTCCAGCAGGACATCCACCCCCGGCACGTGGTGCCCGCGCTGTTGGAGGGCCCAGATGACCCCTGCCAGGTATCTGGCCCAGGGGACGACGTCGGCGGGCTCGAGCCGGTCCAGGTCCACCTCGGCGATTTCCCCGGCGAGGGCCGTCTGGCCGGTTCCCGCAGGATCCGCCCCCTGCAGCGAGGCCACCCGCAACCGGGCCGGCCCCGAGGGCCGTAGGGCCACCGCGACCCGGGCACTGTTCCGCAAGGCGAAGGGCAGAACGAACCCTTCGTTGTAGTCGGTGTGTTCGCCCATGAGGTTCACCCGGCCCGGTGCCGCCCAGATGCCATCGGGCCGGCCACCGAAGAGGGTGGCGAAGCCGGCCGAGAGCTGCTCCAGGGATGCGGCGTCCTTCTCCCCGGGCTTCATGCGCTGGCTCCGGTCGGCGTTGCGAGGGCGGCCCGTAGGCGTGCGGCGGTGGTTTCGGGGGTGACGTCGGCGATGAAGGCCCCCATCGCGGCTTCCGATCCTGCCAGGTATTTGAGTTTTTCCTCGGCCCGCCGCGGGGAAGTCAATTGCAGGTGCAGGCGCAGTTCCCCGGCCGCGGGGTGCCGGACGGGGGCCTGGAACCAGGCGGCGATATACGGGGTCGGAGTCGCATAGAGGGCGTCGACGCCGCGGAGCAGGCGCAGGTAGACATCGGCCAGGTCGGAGCGTTCCCGGGCCGTGAGCCCCGCCAGATCGGCGACGTGCCGGTTCGGGACCACATGGACCTCCACGGGCATCCGGGCGGCGAAGGGAACGAACACGGTGAAGTATTCGGTCCTCTCCACGATCCGGGTTCCTGCGGCCACCTCGAAGTCCAGGACGTCCTGCATGAGGTTGCGTCCGGTTTCCTCGCGGTGGCGTTGGGCCTGGTCCAGTTGGGTCAGGGTGCGCGGGGTGACGTAGGGGTAGGAGTAGATCTGCCCATGCGGGTGGTGCAGGGTCACCCCGATCTGCGCCCCCCGGTTCTCGAAGGCGAAGACCTGCTCGACGCCGGGCAGGGCGGAGAGCTCCGCGGTGCGCTGGGCCCAGGCGTCCACGACGGTCCGGGCCCGTGGGACATCCAGGTCGGCGAAGGAATCCCCGTGGTCGGCGCCGAAGGCAATGACCTCGCAGCGGCCCTCGGCCGGGTAAGTCTCCCCCATCGCCTCGGAGCGCTGCTGCTCCTGTTGCCCCGGCCCGAAGGAGGGGAAGCGGTTCTCGAACACGACGACGTCGTACTGTGCGGCGGCGACTTCGGTGGACCGCTCGGGCCCCGAGGGACACAGCGGGCATTCGTCGGCCGGTGGCAGATGCGTCCTGCCCTGCCGGTGGGCGGCAAAGGACACCCATTCACCGGTCAATGGGTCACGGCGTAGCCGGGCGGGGCTGGGCCGCTCCGGCAGTTCCCGCAGGTCCGCCGGGGGGACGAAGTCCTCATGCTGGCCGGGGTGGTCGAAGAAATACAGCAGTTCACGGCCATCGGCCATCCGGGCCCGGACGGGCTGGCGGAGGGCATCGGCTCCTGCGGTTTCGGTGGGGCTGTTCATGGTACTCACAAAGCCTCCAGTGCTTCGGCATGGAGCAGGATGGCCCGCTCGGGGTTCAGTGCGGGCAGGGCCAATCCCACGGTGGACAGATAACTGCCCGTGGCGGTGAAGCCGTCTTCCAGCCACGCGGGCGGTTCCCGGTGGATGAAGGTTCCCGGTTCGCGACCGGGCACGATGGCCCTGACCCGGTAGGTCTTCTCCTCCTGCAGGCCCGGCAGGGCGATGACTCCCGGGCCGGCGCCTTCGGAGGAACGCAGCAGCGCGAAGGCATACAGTGCTTCGCCGCCGTCGGCGGCGACGGTTCCGTAGAGGCTGAATGCCGCGTCCCCCAGGTCGGCCCGGACCTGGATACCGGAATGCAGCAGTCCGCGGTGCTTCTTATACAACCCGACCAGCTGGTGCAGGGTCGCCCGGTCGGCCCCGCGGGCTTCGCGGATATCCCATTCGAGCCCGAAGTGGCCGAAGAGGGCGGTGATCCCGCGGAAGGCCAACGCGTGGGTGCGCCCCGAGGTATGGGACGTGGCCGGGCCGATATGCTGTCCGACCAGTTCGGGGGCCAGCACGCGTTGGGTCAGTTCCTGGATGTGTTGGCGTTCCAGGGCGTCGTTGGAGTCCGAGGCCCAGACCCGGTCGGCGTGTTCGAGCACCCCGAGGTCCACCCGGGCCCCGCCGGAGGAACAGGATTCGATTTCCAATCCGGGATGGGCGGCCTTCAGCTGGTCCATCAGGGCGTAGGCGGCCAGCGTCTGCCCGTGCTGCGAAGGCCGGCCGGCCGAGGCCAGATCGGTCAGATCCCGGTTCTGGTCCCATTTCAGGAACGAGATCGGTGCCCCGGCCTGCGCGGCATCCGTCAACACCGCATCCAGGGCGGTGAAGAGGTGGGTGTAGGCCTCGGGCACAGTCAGGTCCACGACGTGCTGGTTCCGCCAGGTCGGGGCCAACCGGTCTCCCCGGGCCCGGCACAGCCAGTCGGGGTGGTCGGTGGCCAGTGCCGAATCGGGGTTGGCCATTTCGGGTTCGACCCAGAGACCGAATTCCATGCCCAACTCGTTGACCCGGCTGATCAACGGGACCAGCCCCTCCGGCCAGACCTGCCCGGAGACCTGCCAGTCCCCCAGTCCCGAGGTGTCGTCACGGCGGGAGCCGAACCATCCGTCGTCGAGCACGAATCGTTCCACCCCGGCCTCGGCTGCCGCATGGGCCAACGAGACGAGCTCGTCGAGGTCATGCCGGAAATAGACGGCTTCCCAGGTGTTGAGCACCACGGGCCGGGCCCGGCGCGGATGGCCCGGGCGGGAGCGCAGGTAGGTATGGAAACGGGAGGCGACCCCGTCCAGTCCTGCCGGCGAATAGGCGAAGTAGACCCACGGACCGGTATGGCTCTGCCCGGTCTCCAGGACGATCTCCCCGGTCCCCGGCAGTTCCCCGGCCCCCAGGGCGCGGGACGGGTCGGCGGTGCGTTCGGCGAAGACCGTGCTGTTTCCGCTCCAGCCCAGGTGGGCCGCCCAGAGTTCGCCGCGGCGGTGGGCGAAGCCGGGGGTTCCGGCGGCCAGGAGCAACGGGGCGTCGTGCCCGGTCCGACCCCGTCGTCCGGTCCGGGCATGGGTTCCGGTGACGAAGGGCAGGCGTTGTTCGGATCGTTCGCGGGACCAGCGTCCTGCGGTATCCAGTAGTTCGGTGGCCTGCTGTCCGACGGGGAGCATCGTGTTCAGCGCCCTGACCTCATAGCCCGCATCGCCCGTATTGGTCAGGGCGTGGCGCAGCCGCAGTAGTCCGCCGGGCAGCAATTCCACGGTGGTTTCCAGTTCCAGTCCGGCCTCGGCATCGGTGGCGGTGAGGACGAGCTGGCTGTCCCCGCGGCGCACCTCGGGATCGGTGAAGCGCACGGAGGTGTCCCGTCCGCCGCGTCCGCCCTCGAGCAACGGGGTGCCCGCCCAGCCGGCACTGGCCTGCGGCCACAACGGCATGCTCAGCGGGTGGTCGTAGTTCGAATGCAGCACCGGGCCGGTCGATTCCCGTCCGGGCAGGGCCCCCGGGTCGGCGCCGAAGTGCACGACGGCGGGATCGCCGGCGGTCTGCAGGAGCAAGGCGACCCCGTCCCCGCTGAGACGGTGCAGGCTCATGGGGTCCCACCGCGTTCCGGGAGCACGGCCAGTTCCAGGAGCAGCTCGGCACGACGGGCCGTGAAGGCCTCCGCGTCGGCGACGTCGATGCCGCAGGAGCGGCTGCCCAGCCCGTGCTGGCCGGCGTCGATCCCCAGATGCCAGTGGGTGGATTCGGGCAGTTCGGTGGGATGGCTGGCCCCGGCCAGTTCCTGCTGGCTCCAGGGGCTGAGCGTGAATCCGGTATCGGCCGGGCCCTCCAGGATGGTCAGCCGAAGGGTCCTGCCGTCCACCAGGTCCAGGTCCAGGGACCGCAGGTCGCCGCGGCGGCCGTTGGCCTGCGGGCGCGGGTAGCCGGTGCGCAGTTGCCCCACCGGCAACCGGTGGGTGCCGAAGCGTTGGGCCGAGCGGGAGTCGGCGTAGCTCTCGCCCGGTCCGGCCCCGGTGAATCGGGCGGTGCAGTCGTCGGTGAGCGCCGCGGCCGGCAGGGTGAATCCGAGGCCGAGCTGGGCCAGCGGGAATCCGTAGTCCTGCAGGGCCTGCATCTTCGCCCGGAGGCGCAGGGTCGTTCCGGTGGCGCTGAAGTGCAGATCGACGTCGAAGCCCTCGGGCCGGGCCGGGGCGCCATAGCGGTAGACGCTGGACAGTTCCCGGGCCGTGGCCCGCATGGACAGGGTCCGGCGTTGCAGCCGGTGCAATCCGGCGGTCCGCCAGTGTTCCGCCACGGCGATGACGGGGCCCGGGGCCAGCCCGGCGTAGGCCTCCCAGTCGAAGTCCTCCGGGGCCTGGGCGTTGTTCCCTGCCGTATCGGGTCCGCCGGGGCGCATGCCGCGGCTGGGTTCGATGGTGCCTTCGTCGTTGTCGGTGGGGGCCCTGTAGGCCAGTAGTTCGGGCCCGGCCAGTTCCAGGTCGGCGAGGGAGGCCAGCATTCCGGCCTCGTCGAAGGAGGCCAGTTCCCAGGGTTGCCCGGCATCCTGCGCGTGCTGCCCGGCCTGCCCGGGGGCTTCGGCAAGGGCCGGCGTTCCGGCGAGGCGTCCCTGCCCCCAGGCGACCTCGTGGCCGGCCGGCGCCCACCAGGTCGGGTCGGCCAGCTGCACGGAGACACCCAGCAGCGCGCCGGGATGCCGGCCCGCCACCACGGGGACGGGCACGGTGGCCGTGGACCGGGGCGCCGTAGGCGCCACGTCCAGGACCCCTTCGGCCAACGGTGTGCCGGACCCGTCGGGGGCCGGGTCGGCGGCGTCGAGCCGCCAACGGAAGAGGTAGTCGGAGGTGTCCGCGAAGTCCTGCCGGTTCTCGATCCGCAGCTCCTCCCCGACGGTGATCCTGACGGGTTCGATGACCTTGGCATATTCGGTCAGTCCGGGGCTCGGGGTGCCATCGGCGAAGACGAGTCCGTCCAGGACGAAGTTGGAATCGTGGATCGGTTCCGCGAAGTCCCCGCCATAGGCGTGGACCGGCTGGCCATCGGGGGTGGAGGCGAGGATGCCGTGGTCCTTGTACTCCCAGACGAAGCCGCCCGCGGCCCGGGGGTAGGCGTCGAAGAGGGCCTCGTAGTCGCTCATCCCCCCGGGTCCGTTGCCCATGGCGTGCACGTACTCGCACAGGATGTAGGGCTGGGTCCCGATGCGCCCGGAGCCTTCGGCACTGACCGAGGGGACGGGGTTCCCGGCCAGCAGCGACTCCGATTCGGTCGGGGTGGCATACATGCGGGAGTAGACGTCGGTGTAGCGGGCCTCGTGGTCGCCCTCGTAGTGGATGGGGCGCGTGGGGTCGTGGCGGCGCAGCCAGTCGGCCATGGCGGCCAGGTTGGCCCCGGTGCCCGATTCGTTGCCCAGCGAGAACATCACCACACAGGCGTGGTTCGCGTCGCGGCGCCAGGTGCGTTCGATCCTATCCAGGTAGGCCGGCAGCCAGATCGGGTCGTCGGAGGGGTTGGATTCCCAGCCGGTGGCGACGAAGCCGTGGGTCTCCAGATCGCATTCGTCGATGAGCCAGAACCCGAGCTCGTCGGCGAGGTCCAGCAGGTGGTGGTTGGGCGGGTAGTGGCTGGTGCGGATGGCGTTGATGTTGTGCCGCTTCATCGTTTCCAGCTCGCTGCGGGTGAATTCGGTGGTGATCGCCCGGCCGGTGACCGGATGGAATTCGTGCCGGTTCACCCCGCGGAAGCGGATGGGTGCGCCATTGACGCGCAGCACCCCTTCGGCGATGTCGACCCGCCGGAATCCCAGCCGCAGCGTGACGGTTTCCCCCGGGGAGGCCAGGGTGGCGGTGTAGAGCCGCGGGGTCTCGGCGGTCCAGCCGTGGACCCGGCCGACGGGGACGTCGAGCATGGCCGTGGACGTCCCATCGGTGGGGGCCTCGATCGTCTGCTCGATCCCCAGTTCCGGCAGTGAGAACCGCAGCGGGAAGGACCCCGCCGGGGCCGTCGCTTCCAGTGCCAGATGCCCGGCACCGGCGTCGTAATCGGCGACGACGTGGACATCACGGATCCCCGCGGCGGGTTCACCGATCAGGGTGACGTCGCGGAAGATGCCCGGCAACCACCACTGGTCCTGGTCCTCGAGATAGCTGGCGGCGGAGAAGGCGTGCACCCGCACGACCAGCCGGTTGGTCCCGGTTCCGTGGTGCACCGAGGAGGTGACATCGAATTCGTGGGTGAGCCGGCTGCCGGAGGCATGGCCGAGTTCGGTGCCGTTGAGCCAGGCCTTGAACGTCGATTCGACCCCTTCGAACCGCAGGATCACCCGGCCCAGGGAATCCAGGACCCCGGAATCGAAGCCCAGTTCCTCGAGCGTGAACTCGCGCAGGTAGTCGCCGGTGCCGTTCTCGTCGGGGACATGGGGCGGGTCCAGCGGGAACGGGTAGTCCACGTTGGTGTACCAGGGGCTGCCGAAGCGGTTGATCTGCCCGGTCACCAGCGGCCCGTTGGCCGCATCCAACACCCAGTGCCCGGGAACGGCCACCGCGTCGGGGAACAAGGCCTCCTGCGCGGCGGGATCCTGGTGGGCGGCGGCCACCGAGGGCGAATACCTGAACCCCCAGTCCCCGTTCAGGCTGGCTTCGGGCCGGTCCGAGCAGAGATGGGCCCGCGCCGGCAACAGGCCGGCTCCGGGTGAGGGGTCGAGGTGGTACGGCAATGCCTGCTGGTCGGTCACGGGGTTCCTCCTACTTGCTGCTGCCGAGGGTCAGCCCGGCGACGAAGTGCTTCTGCAGGATCATGAACAAGATCACTGTCGGCAGGGCGATCATGACCGCACCGGCGGCCACGAGGTTGTTGTCGGTGAAGAACGCTCCCTTGAGGTTGTTCAACGCACTGGTCACCGGCATGGCGTCGCCATCGCGGAGCAGGACCAGTGCCCAGAAGAAGTCGTTGTAGATCCAGGCGAACTCGAGGGTGGCCAGGGCCGCCAGTGCCGGGCGGGTCAGCGGCAGGACGATCTGGTAGAACTGCCGCCAGACCCCTGCCCCGTCGACCTGGGCGGCTTCTCCGAGTTCGTCGGGCAGTGCCTTCATGAAGTTGCTGAGCACGAAGACGCAGAAACCCATTTGGAAGGCCACATTGATCAGCACGACCCCGAACTGGGTGTTGTAGATGTCCAGGGACAGGAACATCCGGTACAGCGGGGTGATGATGACCTGCTGGGGCAACAGGTTCGCGGCGGTGAAGAACATCAGCATGAACAGGTTCAACTTGAAGCTGAAGCGGGCCAGGACGAAGGCGGCCATCGAGGACATGAACAACACGATGATGACCGCCGGGACGGCGATGTAGAGCGAGTTCAGGAAATAGTGCGGCAGGTCGGCCTGCGTCCAGGCGGTGACGTAGTTGTTGAAGTTCAGCGTGTCCGGCAGGGACACGTAGCCCTTCTCCGCCGTCTCCGAATAGGGACGCAGGGAGGTGTAGACGGCCCAGGCCAGCGGGGCCAGCCACAGGACCGCCCAGACGATGAGGCCCACATGGAGGATGACCCGTCCGGGGCGCAACGGGGCCTTGTTCTTCCGCCCTGGTGCGGCGGAGGGGGCCGAGGTGCTGCTCCTGCGCCCGGTTCCATGGCGGCCCCGGGGCGGCGCTTCCTGCGTCACCACGGTGGCGGAGGATGTGCCGGTGCGGTCCGGATGGGATTCGTCGGGGGTCGTGGTGGCGGCACTCATCGGGCCCCCTCCTTCTTGAAGGTCTGAACCAGGTACGTGATGATGAACACCAGCGAGATGACCAGCAGGACGACGGCGATCGCCGAACCGAAGCCGATCCGGCTGGCCTCGCCGATGATGTTGTTGGTGATCAGCACCGAGAGCAGTTCCAGCCCGTTGGTTCCCTTGTTGATGATGTAGACGATGTCGAAGGCGCGCAGCCCTTCGATGACCGTCACCACCAGGACGATCACGTTGATGGGCTTCAGGGTCGGGAAGACGACCTGGAAGAAGGTCTGTCGCTGGTTGGCTCCATCGATCGCCGCCGCCTCCTTGATCGAGACGTCGACCCCCTTCAGTCCGGCCAGGTAGAGGATCATGATGTAGCCGACATGGCGCCAGCTGGCCGCCACGAGCACGGCCCAGAGGTTGATGTCCGAGTTGCCCAGCCAGTTCACGTTGGCACCGGTGAGCTGGTTGATCAGCCCCTGGTCCTGCGAGTAGAGCAGGGTCCAGATGAAGCCGACCAGGGCCAGGGAGAGCACCACCGGAAGGTAGAAGATGCTCTGGTAGACGCGGGTTCCCTTGATGTTCTTGTCCAGCAGCACGGCCAGGAACAATCCCAGTGGGGTGGCCACCAGGGCCAGGACCAGCAACCAGATCACGTTATGCCACATGGCCGGCCAGAAGGGCGGGTAGATGGTGGCCAGTTGCTGGTAGTTCTGGAACCCGACGGGTTCCATGGCCGTCACCCCGTTCCACCGGGTGAAGGAGAGGAACACCGAGCCCAGCGCCGGCCCCCAGATGAAGGCCAGCACCACCAGCGCCGGGGCACCGAGCATCAGGGTCAGTACCACCCGGTCGGTGCTGCTGTAGCGGCGGACCTTGCGGGGTGGGGCCGCAGGCGCGCTCTGTGTCGTCGTAGTCATGGTGTTCCTCTCCTGCAGCGGCATCAGGCGGTGAAGATGGCCTTCTTCTGCGCCTCGATGTCCTTCAGGATGTTGTTGATGTCCTTCGGGTCCTTGATGAAGGCCTGCAGCGAGGGGATCATCACCGTGGAGGCGAAGTCAGGGCGGGTGTCGCGGTCCAGGAACTGTGCGGTGTGCTTGGCTTCCCCGACCAGTTCCACCGCCTTCTTCTGCAGGGCCGTGTAGTTGGAGGTGTCCACGTTCGTCGCCGGGCCCACGATCGACTTATCGGCTTCGGTGTTGATCTGCTCCGCTTCGGCACTGCCCAGGAACTCGAGGAGGTCCTTGGCGGTTCCACCGTTTTCGGTCTTCGCGCTCATCATGAACCCGTCGGTGGGGGCGTCGATGGAGTCCGTGCCGTGTTCGTCGTTGATCTTGGGGAACTTGAAGAAATCCAGGTCCTCCAAGGCCTCGCCGCCCTCCGCTCCCTGGAACTGCTGTGAGATCGACATGCCGAAGACCGCCATGCCGGTCTTTTTCTGCAGCAGCCCCTGGGCCATTTCCTGCCAGTCACGGCCCAGGCCACCCTTCTGGTGGTAGGGCATCTGCTTGGCCCACGTGTCGAAGACGTCCTTGACCTCATCCGATTCCCACGATTCTTCGCCGGCCAGGAGGCTGGTGTGGAAGTCGTAGCCGTTGATGCGCATGTTCAGGATGTCGAAGGTGCCCATGGCCGGCCACCCGTCCTTGTCGCCGAGGCCGATGGGGGTCAGCCCGTCCTTCTGCATCTCCTTGCTCAGGCTGATGTACTCGTCCAGCGTGGTGGGGATGTCGTAGCCCTTGTCCGCGAACACCGACTTGCGGTAGAACACGGCCCAGGGGTAGTAGGAGACCGGAACGAAATACTGCTTGCCGTCGGTTGCGGTCGCGGAGGCCTTGAAGGCCTCGCTGAAATCGTCACCGATGTTGTCCCAGACGGAGCTGACGTCCCCGGCCAGACCCTGGTCGGCGAAGAAGCGCATGCGGTAGCCGGCGAACCAGCTGAACACGTCATCGGGTTCGCCTTGCAGGTAGGAGTTGATCTGCTCCTGATAGGTGTTGTGGTCCACCGTGTTGATGCTGACCTTGGAACCGGAGTCCTTCTTGAAGGTGTCGATCATCTTCTTATAGGCGGCCTTCGGCACGGCATCGGACTGGTTGGAGCCGAAGGAGATGGCCCCGGTGCCCTCCTTGACGTCCGAGCCTCCTCCGCCTCCTCCGCAGGCGGTCAACGCGGCCATGGCCGACAGGCCCACGGCCCCGCCGAGCACCGAGCGGCGGCCCACCGGGACGCTGAGACCAGCTCCGAGCGAAGACGGGCTGGGTGCGAACGAATATCCGCTCTTCCGGGGGTTGGACTGTGCCACGGTGACTCCTTGGGTTGTGCCGCAGACCCGTTTCAGGTGCCAGGCGACGGAGAATTCTTGAAAAACACTCAAAGTCGATCATAAAGCAACGTAATCAGACTTATCGCTACTATGGCACGCGTCACTTTGGAGCGCAAGGGGTCGATGTCAACCAATTGTCGAGGGCGCTTTTGGCGGGATTTATCGGTATTTTTTGAAAAAAGAACCACTCGCACATTTCCGAACCTCGACTATGCTGATCTGACCGGGCCATCCCGCCCTCCGTCCGTCCGCTCCCCGCAATCCCCGAAAAAGGTGTCCCGAACATGGCAGAAATGCTCCCGCAGCAACGTCGTCGGCACATCCTGGACGAGTTGAACAAATACGGACAGGTGCGCGTCACCGAGCTCTCCCACGAACTGGGCATCTCGGAGATGACCGTCCGGCGGGATCTGAACGCGCTGGCAGCGGCCGGGGAACTGGTCAAGGTCCACGGCGGGGCCACCCGTGAACAATCGGCCACCAGCATCGAGCCCGGCTTCACCCGCAAACTCGGGCTCGCGGCCCCCGAGAAGGAGGCCCTGGCGCTGCGGGCGGCCGAACTGATCGAACCTGGCATGTCCGTGGCACTGAATTCCGGGACCACCACCTATGCCCTGGCCGGTCACTGCACGGGTATTGCCGACCTGACGGTGGTGACGAACTCCCCCCGCATCGCCGAGGTCTTCTACAGTGCCGACAACCCTTCCCAGTCGGTCATCCTCATCGGTGGCATCCGGACCCCCTCCGACGCCCTGGTGGGCCCGTTGGCCACGGCCGCCCTGGCCCAGCTGCATGTGGACATCTGCTTCATGGGGATCCATGGCATGACCGCCGAAGACGGTTTCACCACCCCGAACATGCTCGAAGCCCAAGCCAACCAGGCGTTCATGTCCGCGGCGGCGGAACTCGTCGTCGTCGCGGACCACAGCAAATGGGGCATCACCGGGTTGTGCCAGATCGCCGAACTCGGCACGGCGGATGTCCTGATCACCGGGGACAACCTCTCCCCCGAGGCGGTCGACATCCTCGGGCAATCCATCGAAACGCTCCTGCTGGCACCCACCGCCTAAACTGGCGGCATGCCCCAGCCCCTCAGCCCGGAACTGGCCCAGCGCGTCATCGACCAGGTCGCCCCGACGCTGGAGTTCAACATCAACATCATGGATCCCGCCGGACGGATCATTGCGTCCACCGACCCCGCACGGATCGGCTCGACCCACGCCGTCGCGCGGGCCGTGGCCGCCGGCGAACCGGGGATCGTGCACGACGGCGCGTCGCCCGCCGAACGCCCGGGGGCGAACCTGCCGCTGCGGTTGGACGGGAAGATCGTGGGCGTACTGGGCCTCACCGGACCTCCGGAGCGGGTCTCGCCCGTGGCCCAGGTGCTGGTTCTGACCACGGCCCTGCTGCTCGAACGCGAACGTGAACTCGATGACTCCGCCCGCCGCGAAGCAGCCGACCGCGAACTGCTGTCCGGGATGGTGGCCGGCGATATCGACGGTGCGGCCATCACCGGGGCGCTGGCCTCCGGGCTTCCCGGGCTGGCGGCCCCGTGGAGCCTCTCCGCCGTCCTGGACCGCCAGGAGAGCGGCACGGTGGAACCCGACCCCGGGGCAGTCCCTCCTCCCGGCGCCCAGCGGCGGGCCCGTTTCGGCGGGGCACAGTGGATCCTGACCGGGGCCCGGTCCACCCGCCCGGAAGACCGGGCCACGGCAGTCCCCCCGGCGGGGACCCTGATGATCGACGGCGGCCCCTGCGCCGACGGCGCCGAGCTGGCCGGGGTGGCCCAGGCCCTGGGGGCGTTGGTCGCCGCCGCCGATCTGCTGCCGGAACCACCGGCGTCGGGGATCCTCAGGCTCGATGAATTGGCTCCCGAACTCAGCGTCTCCTGCCTGCCGGCGGCGACCCGCGCCTCGATGGCCCGCCGGGTGGACTCCCTGGGCGCGGGGCACCGAGGCACGGTGGTGGCCTTCCTGCGCTGTGGTGCCTCGGTCGCGGCCGCGTCCCGTGAGCTGTACCTGCACCGGAACACGACCGTGCAACGCCTGGAGCGCATCACCGAGCTGACGGGGCTCGACCCGCGGAGCCCGGCCCAGGCGGCTTCGCTGCAGCTGGCGATCATCGCCGCCCGCCGCCGGACCCGGTAGCCACGCAGGCGGCCGCACCTCCCGGGGGCCTTCCCCGACACATCCGGAAAAACAGTGCATATTGCACATGTTCTGGTGGACCAATGCACCAAAGACCGGACAACTCATCCATATTTCTTCGTTCGGCAGTGTCCTAGAGTGGAGCCATGAGCCCCCAATCACCTCCCGTCATCGTCGTCGCCCCCGATTCGTTCAAGGGCAGTGCCTCCGCCGCCCAGGCTGCCGCCGCCCTCGCCCGCGGGGCCCGCGCCGTCGCCGGACCGGCCGCCACCATCCTCGAACTGCCCATGGCCGACGGCGGCGAAGGCACCCTGGATGCGCTGCTGGCGACCTGGGGGACGGAACCGTTGACCATGGAAACCACCGACGCCCTCCGCCGCCCCGCCACGGCACGGTACGGGCTCTCCGCGGATGGGACCACGGGCATCATCGAGGCGGCCGAAGCCAACGGGTTGCCCCAGGTCGCCGATCTCGACCTGCGCCCGCTGGAGGCCGATACCTACGGGGTCGGGCTGATCGCCGCCCGCCTGCTGGACGCAGGGGTCTCGGAGATCCTGCTGTGCATCGGCGGCTCCGCAACCACCGACGGGGGTACCGGGATGCTCCGCTCCCTGGGGGCCCGGTTCCTGGATCCCGGGGGCGAACCCGTCGCCCCGGGGGGCGGCTCGCTCTCGGCCATCTCCCGGGTGGACGTATCGGGGCTGCACCCCCGGGCCGCCTCCATATCCTGGCGGATCGCCGTGGACGTGGACAACCCGTTGTGCGGGCCACGGGGTGCCGCCGCGGTCTTCGGCCCGCAGAAGGGGGCCGGCCCCGAGGACGTCGCGGTGTTGGATGCCGGTCTGGCCCATCTGGCCACGGTGCTCGACGCCGAGGAGGTGTCCCGGCACCCCGGGTTCGGGGCCGCCGGCGGACTGCCCCTGGCCCTGGTGTCCCTGCTGGGGGCCGAAACGGTTCCGGGGGCCGAACTCGTCTCCACCGCCGTCGGACTACGCACTGCCCTGGCCGGCGCCGACGTCGTGCTCACCGGGGAGGGACGGCTGGATAGCCAGTCCCTGGGCGGCAAGGTCGTCGACGCCGTCCGCCGCACCGCGGACCAGCACAGCCGGATCGTGGTCATCGCCGGTGCCGTGCAGCTCGATGCCGCCTCCTGCCGGGAGGCCGGGCTGACCGCGGCGTTCTCCATTGCCTCGGGAGCGGCGACGCTGGCCGAGCTGCAGGCCGATGCCGAGCGCCTCATCGAGGACGCCGCGGCCCAGGCCTGCGCGGCCCTCGGCCTCGGAGCGCCGGGGGCTTCGACCCGGTAGCTCCCGCCGCGGGCGGCTAGGCTCGGGGATCATGAAGATTCTGGACAAGGCAGTGCGCATCGATGCGTGGCTCTGGGGGATCCGCGCCTTCAAAACCCGCTCCGCGGCGACGGCGGCCTGCCGGGCGGGTCACGTCAAACTCAACGACCGCCCGGCCAAGGCCGCGGCGGTCGTGGTTCCCGGAGACATGATCCGGGTCCGGGAATCCGGGTTCGAGAAGATCCTCGAGGTGCGCGCCCTGATCTCCAAACGCGTCGGGGCTCCGGCGGCGGCCAGCTGCTACACCGACCACACCCCGGAACGTCCGAAGGCGCCGTCGTTGATGATTCCGGTCCGCGACCGCGGAACGGGGCGCCCCACCAAGAAGGACCGGCGCGAACTCGAACGGCTGCGCCGCGAACTGGAAGGCTAGACCGCCTCGTCCGCGCCCGGACGCTCCGCGAGCTCCGCGTCCAGACGCAGCAACCCGTTCCCGTCCTCACCGATCAGGCGGACCCGGCCGATGATCTCCCCGACGGTCGCCTCCTCTTCGAGCTGTTCCTCGACGAACCAGTTCAGCAGCGGCAGGGCGTCGATGTCCCCCTCCTGCTGCGCCAGACGGTAGAGGCTGCGGATGGCTTCCGACACCTTGACCTCATGGGCCAGCGAGGCCTCGAAGGCCTCCAGGACGGTACCGGCCTTCACACCGGGTGCCTTGATGCCACCGATGGAAGGGCTCGCGTCGCGGTCGGTCATATGGGCGATGAACTTCTCCGCGTGGACGACTTCTTCCTGGGCCTGGGCCCGGAACCATCCGGCGATGCCCGGCAGGTCATGGACGTCCATTTCGATGGCCAGCTGGCGGTAGACCACGGAGGCCTCGAGTTCGAGGGTGACTTGGTCGTTGAATGCTTCCTTCAGTGCTCCAGTAAGTTTCATGTGGATTAATCTACGGTGATTCCACCGGGCTGTCATCGCAGTCTGGCCTAACTGACCCGGGCATGGATCCATTAGCGAACACGGGCGTTGTCCCCCACGGGACGGGGTTGGGAAGCCATGCCTGCCCGGCCCTAGACTGGCCGGATGGGTCATATTGATGTTGCCGGAATCGACTATTTCCTCTCCGACGGCACGCAGCTGCTGAACGAGGTCTCCTTCAAGGTCGGCAACGGCAGCAAAACCGCCCTCATCGGACCCAACGGCGCCGGGAAGACGACGCTTTTCAAGATCATTGCCGGTGACCTCACCGCCGACGGCGGGACCGTCGGCCTGTCCGGCTCGATGGGCATCATGCGCCAGTTCGTCGGGCAGGTCCGTGACGAGTCCACGGTGCGCGACCTGCTGGTCTCCGCCGCACCCCCGGCCCTGGCGAAGGCCGCGGCCGAGATGGCAGCCGCCGAGGAGGCCATGCTCGAAGACCATACAGACCCCGCAGCCGAGGAGAAGACGCAGATGCGTTACGCCCAGGCGATCGTGGACTGGGGTGACGTGGGCGGATACGACATCGAGACCGTCTGGGACGTGGTCTGCATGGAGGCCCTCGGTCTGCCCTTCGAGGCCGCCGCCCACCGTCCGGCGACCACGCTCTCCGGTGGCGAGCAGAAACGGCTGGTACTGGAGGCGCTTTTCGCCGGCAACGACGAGGTCCTGCTGCTCGACGAACCGGATAACTACCTTGACGTCCCGGGCAAGCGTTGGTTGGAAGGCAAGCTGCGCAGCTCCGACAAGGCAGTGCTGTTCATCAGCCACGACCGCGAACTACTCAATCAGGCCGCCGAACGCATCATCACCCTTGAACCCGGTGTCAACGGTGCCTCCGCCTGGATCCATGGCGGGTCCTTCGGGAACTACGGCGAAGCACGTGCGGACCGCAACGCCCGCTTCGAGGAACTGCGCAAACGCTGGGACGAGGAGCACACCAAGCTCAAGGAGCTGGTGAACATGTACAAGAACAAGGCGGCCTTCCGTTCCGATATGGCCACCCGGTACAGCGCGGCACAGACCCGGTTGGCGAAGTTCCTGGAGATCGGCCCTCCCGAGGCGCTGCCGATGGAACAGAACGTCAAGATGCGGCTGAAAGGCGGCCGCACCGCCAAACGGGCCGTGGTGGCCACGAGACTGGAGCTCACCGGGCTGATGAAGCCCTTCTCCACCGAGGTCTGGTTCGGGGACCGGGTGGGGGTGCTCGGTTCCAATGGTTCCGGCAAATCGCACTTCCTGCGGCTGCTCGCCGCCGGCGGCACCGACCCCGAACGCGAACATCTCCCCGTCTCGGATATCGCCCTGACCGAGGTTCCCCACGAGGGCAAGGTCAAGCTCGGCGCCCGCATCCGTCCGGGCTACTTCGCCCAGACGCATATCCGGCCGGATCTGGGTCATCGTTCCCTGCTGGACATCCTGCACCGCGGCGACGAGCACCGCTCCGGCATGGGGCGCGAGGCGGCTTCGGGGGCCCTTGATGGTTACGGATTGGCTGCACAGGCCGAACAGGCCTTTGATTCACTCTCCGGAGGGCAGCAGGCCCGTTTCCAGATCCTGTTGCTGCAACTTTCGGGAGCGACCCTGCTCCTCCTCGACGAACCCACCGACAACCTGGACCTGCACTCCGGCGAAGCCCTGGAACGGGCGGTCAATGCTTTTGAAGGAACCGTTCTGGCGGTCACCCACGACCGCTGGTTCGCCAAGTCCTTCGACAGGTTCCTGGTCTTCGGGTCCGACGGGAGGGTCTACGAGTCCGAGGAACCCGTCTGGGATGAGGCCCGGGTCCAACGGACCCGCTGAGCGGGAATACCCGTCCCGTCCGGGACGCTGTGCCCGGCAGGTGACCGTTGAAGGACAACGGCCACGATTGATCGTCCCCCACCGAAGGAGACCACGTTGAGCATGTACGCCGTCACCAACCCAGCCACCGGAGAAGTCGAGAAGGAATACGAGACCTTCACCGACGCGGCCCTGCAGGAAGCCCTCGCCGGCGCCCATGCCTCCTTCGCCACCTGGCGGAACACCTCGGTGGACGACAGGGCCGCCCTGCTCGGACGCGTCGCCGACCTGTACGAGGAACGCCGGGACGAACTGGCAGCGATCATCACCCGTGAGATGGGCAAGCCCGTCATGCAGGCCAAGGGCGAAATCGGCATCGTCGCCTCCATCTACCGGTACTACGCCGCCAACGGCCCCGGCTTCCTCGCCGACGAGGAACTCGACGTCGCCGCCGGCGGATCCGCCGTGGTGCGCAAGGAGGGTCTGGGCGTGTTGCTGGGCATCATGCCCTGGAACTTCCCGTACTACCAGGTTGCCCGGTTCGCCGCCCCGAACCTGATGAACGGCAACACCATCCTGCTCAAGCACGCCCCGCAGTGCCCCGAATCGGCTGTGGCCATGGAGCAGATCTTCCGCGATGCCGGAGCCCCCGAGGGGGCCTATGTGAACATCTTCGCCACCAACGAACAGATCGCCGAGCTCATCGCCGATCCGCGGATCCAGGGCGTATCGCTCACCGGTTCCGAGCGCGCCGGTTCCGCGGTGGCCGAAGTCGCCGGCCGGAACCTGAAGAAGGTCGTTCTGGAACTGGGCGGTTCCGACCCGTTCATCCTGCTCGATACCGAAAACCTGGAGAAGACGGTCAAACGCGCCGTCAACGCCCGCATGGGCAATGGCGGCCAGGCCTGCAACGCGGCCAAACGCTTCATCGTCATGGCGGACCTCTACGACGACTTCGTCGAGAAGTTCACCGCGGCCGCCGGCGCCATCACGCCGTCGGATCCCACCGAGGACCAGACGGCAGTGGGCCCGCTGTCCTCGCAGTCGGCCGCGGACAATCTGCAGAAGCAGGTCGATTCGGCCATTGCCGAGGGGGCCAAGGTACTGGTCGGTGGTTCCAAGGTGGCCGAGGATTCAGCCTTCTTCCAGCCCACCGTGCTGACCGGGGTCACCGATGAGATGGAGGTGTTCCATCAGGAACTGTTCGGCCCGGTCGCCATGATCTTCAAGGTCTCCAGCGAGGAGGATGCCGTGGCCCTGGCCAACGACACCCCCTTCGGACTCGGTTCGTCCATCTTCACCGAGGATCCCCAGCGGGCCCAGCGGGTGGCGCATCAGATCGACGCCGGAATGGTCTTCATCAACGAGCCCGGCGGGACCGCCGCCGAGTTGCCCTTCGGCGGGGTCAAGCGCTCCGGCGTCGGCCGGGAACTGGGCAAATACGGGATGGAGGAGTTCGTGAACCGCAAACTCATCCGCACCCGCAAGTAGACACCCCGTCAGGCCGTTTCCTTCCCACGGGAAGGAAACGGCCTGTATGCCGTGGTGGCTCAGCCGACCTCGAAGCCTCCGCGGCCGGCACGCACCTCGATCTGCCGGACGTCGAGGCGTTCAACCCGGCCCGGGGCATCGGGCGAACGCAGCCAGTCGGCCAGGGCGGCCACCGCCGCCGCGGGACCCTGCGCAGTAACGCACACGCTGCCGTCGGGGAGGTTCTGCGCGCTTCCTTCCACCCCGAGGGCTTCGGCGCGCTGCCGGGTCCGGTACCGGAATCCAACCCCCTGCACCATGCCGTAGGCCATCGCCTCGACGGCCGTGACCGCGTCGCCGGCGTCCGGGCCGCTGCTGCCGCGGGTCCCCGGCCCGCCGTTCATGCCGCCCCTGTCGATCCGCCGGTCAGTTCGATGGGTGCCACCCCGGCGTCGAAACCGAAGACGTGGGCGTAGAACGCCAAGGAGAGTTCCTGGGCGCGTACGATGTTCGCTGCCTGCCGGAACCCGTGCTGTTCCCCGGCAAAAAGCACGTAGGCATGTTCGATCCCCTTGGCCGCCAGCGCGTCGGCGAACTTCTGCGACTGGTTCGGCGGGACGACCTTGTCCTCGTCGCCCTGGAGCAACAGGACCGGGCAGTCCAGGTCGTCGACGTGGTTGATGGGGGCCCGTTCGACATACAGTGCGCGGGCCTGTGGCCACGGGCCCACCAACGACTCCATGTAGTGGGCTTCGAAATCGTGGGTATCGGCGACGAGCGCCTCGAGATCGGCCACCCCATACCGCGAGATCCCGGCGCTGAAGGCCGTGGTGTTGGTCAGGCAGGCCAGGGTGGTCCACCCGCCGGCCGAACCGCCTTCGATGGCCAGCCGGTCGGGATCGGCCAGCCCGGCATCCACGAGGCCGCGCATCACCGCGACGGTGTCCTGGACGTCGGCGACGCCCCACTGTCCGGCCAACCGTTCCCGGTAGGCCCGACCGAATCCGCTGGATCCCGCATAGTTCACGTCCACCACGCCCAGCCCACGGCTGGTGTAGTAGGCGATCTCCAACGACAGGCCGATGCGCGCCTGTCCGGTCGGGCCGCCATGCACCATGGCGATGAAGGGGGGTTTCTCGTCCGTACCGCCCAGGTATCCGGCAAGCGCCGGTTCGTAGACGTTCGCGTGCACCACCGTCCCGGTTTCATCGGTGAACTCCATCGCCCGTCCGGTCGGCAGCACCCCGGGGTCGGGGAGTTCCGCCAGCGACCGGCGGATGGTCCTCATCTGGCAGGAAGCCAGATCGAGCACCCGGATGCCGTTGCCTTCGGTCGAGTTCTGCGACACGGTGAGGACCTGTGGGCCGGTGCCCTCGTCGTGGATCTCGATGGGCAGGGCATGGGTCAGCACGGCCTCGAGGTCCTCCAGGGTCCCTGTCCGTGGATCGAGCACGCCCAGCCGCATCCCGTGGGTGCCATGGGCGGCCAGGATCCTCCCGTCCTCGAGCACCGAATACCAGGTGCTGCCGATCTGCCACAGGGGTTCGGCGAATTCCTCCTCGCGTGGGCACAGCGCCCGGGCCGTCCCGGCGTCGACGTCTTGCCTGTAGAGGTTCCACCAGCCCGAGCGGTCCGAGATGAAGGCCAGGGCCCCGGCGTCGAGCCATTCGGGTTGCAGTACGGATTCAGCCACCGAACCGGCCAGCTCAGTCACCGAGGACACGATCCCTGCGTCGTCGAGTTCCCCGACATGCAGGACGGTCCCGTCCCAGGGCATCTGCGGGTGTTCCCAGCTGATCCAGGCGATCCGCCGGGCATCGGGGCTGAGCCGGGGATAGGCGACGAACCGGGACGGCGGCGTCACCCGGCGCAGCCGCGACGCATCCTGGGCGGCACTGCCGTCCAGCGGGATGGCGACGATGTAGCGTTCCGGGGCGGGCCCGCTGAGATCCTCGCAGACGGCGAGCATCTCGCCGGCATCCGCGGAGGGGACGAACTCGGCGAAGCGCAGTTGCGGGTCCGTCTGACCGCCGGGCCGGGAATCGGGGGTCAGGGCACTGATGCCCGCGGGTCCTCGCAAATGGACCCTCTGATCAGCGAAGTTCGTGAAGACGAAGCGGCCGGTTTGGGCGGAGTCGGCCAGCGGGGCCCAGGCCGCGCCCCCGTATTCGTGGACCCGGCTGCGGACATTGTAGGGCGCTGGAAGCAACTCCACCTGCGGGTCCCCGTCGGCCATGATGGTGTTGCGTCCGCCTTCTTCCGGGCGACCTTCAACCCACCAGACCACGTCGGCCACGAACCGGGGGAAGCCCACCGGCCTACGGGTGGCGATCAGTGATGCCGCGGTGAGTGGGGAGGGCCAGGAGCCGTATGATGCACGAATACTCATGACATACGAGCCTACCGGTGGGCCTTCCGCCGTCGAACCGGCCGAGGCAGGATGGACTCATGACACGCTTTGCCGTCTTCCTCCGTGGCATCAACGTCGGCGGGGTCCGCATCACCATGAAGGACCTGGCTGCCGCGCTGGCTGCTGCCGGATATCGACGGGTCATCACCGTGCTGGCTTCGGGGAACGTGGTGCTCGATGCCGACGAAGACGACGCCGGCTCCCTGGGGACGGCGCTGGAGGCCCTGTTGGGCGAGCGCTTCGGCTATCCGGCGCGGGTCGTCGCCACGACGACGGCCCGGGTGGCGGCGTTGGTCGAGGCCTACCCCTTCCCCCCGATCGACGACGGGGTTCCCCGGCACGACTACGTGGTCCTGGCCGCCTCCGAGACAGCCGTGGCCTCGGTCATGGCTGCGGCCCCACGGCCCGCCGACGGGGAGAGCTTCGCCACCGGGGACTCGGTACTGTATTGGCAGGTTCCCCGCGGCGAATCGCTGAGCTCACCGCTTGCCAAGGTCCTGGCCCGCCCGCAGCACAAGGCGTCCTTGACCACGCGGAACCTGAACACCCTGCACAAGGTCCTGTCCCGGGCGGCTGCCGGGGACTAGACGCGTTCGGGTGTCCGGGCGGCTTCGGCGTCGTCCTCGATCTGCCGGGGCCCGTTGATCATGAAGGCACCGGCCACCATGACCACCAGGCAGATTCCCAGCATTCCGAAGGAGGCGCCCCAGCCGCCGGTGGCCTCGTGGACGACCCCGAAAAGCAGCGGGGCGATCGCGGCGCCGACGTAGCCCAGGCCCTGGCTGAATCCTGCCAGCACCCCGGATCCATAGGTCGTGCGCGAACGCAGGTTGATCATCAGCAGCGCCATGGCGAACGTTCCCTGCCCGAGCCCGGCCGAGGTGATCCACCACCAGGTCCCCTGGGTCGGGAGGAAGTACATGCCCAGATGCCCGATGACCCATAGCAGGACGAAGAAGCCGACGGCGTAGATGGGTTGGCGCATCCGCGGGACCACCAGCGGCACCAGCAGGCTCACCGGTAGTCCAAGGACCGCGAAGTAGGCCAGCGCGCTGCCGGCCACGGCCGGGGAGATCCCCTCGCCGATGAGATAGGGCGGAAGCCAGGTGAAGTAGACGTAGGTCTGTCCGGAGTTCCCGGCCAGGAAGATGGCCAGGCCCCAGGCGACCCGGGAGCGCCAGGGGTTGATCCTGCGGTCCGCTTCCACCGCGACGACGCCGGCGAGTCGGCTTTTGGTTTCGGCCGGGGTCTCTGCCGCCGCCATCCGGGCATGTTCTGCCGCCTCCGCGCCCCGCCGGCGCCGGTCGGCCGCGAACTGGATGAACCAGGGCACCAGGACGACGGCGCTGGCCAGGGTCCAGAAGCCGATGGAGAACCGCCAGTTGGACACCTGCTCGAGCGGGACCGCGAACATGGGGCTCATGGCGGTGCCGATCGCGATCAGGGTCACGTAGCCGGAGGTGACGGTGGAGATCTTATCCGCGAAGTATTTCTTCACCAGTGGCGGCAGAACCACGTTGCCCATGCCGTAGCCGATCATCGTCAGCGCGGAGAGCAGCAGGAAGGAGGTCACGTCCCCCACGAAGGCCCGGCCCGCCTGTCCGACGATGGCCAGTGCCACCGAAAGCAACAGGGTCCGTTCCAGTCCCAGCATGGCTATCATCCGCGGGGTGAACAGCCCCGAGATTCCGAAGATGATCGGGGCCAGCATGGCCAAGAGCCCGGTACTGAAGGCGGTGAAGCCCAGCTCCGGGCCGATGAGGTCCAAAAGCGGCGGAACCGAAACGACGGCGGCACGCACGCTCAGGGCCATGAGCATGATCCCCACCAGAGCGGCGATGCGCCCCTTCCATGGGCGGGACTTGAGCTTCAAGGCCATCAGTGGCCCTCCTTGAGCCGGTCGACCTGCTCGAGCAGGGCGCCGATATCACTGCCGACCAGGGAACGGGACCAGGTGCCGGGCATCGTCGAATGGTAATAGAGGCCTTCACCGATCAGCATGATGGCTTCGGCGGCATGCGGGTCGGCGACGTCTTCGCGCACCAGTCGCTCCCAGTCGCCGTGCACCTGGTCCAGGGCGGCGACCGCCGGGGCATGGGCCCCCGCCGCCAGACGGACGACGGCCTGGTAGAAGGAATCGAATTCGGTTTCCTCGACCGTGGAGGTGCGCACATAGTACCGGGCGGCCCCCTCGGGGGCGGCTTCCATGCGTTCGCTATCCTGCTGCGCGGCGTCCAGCAGACGTTCGATGACGGCTTCGGCGAGGGCGTCCTTGGAAGGAAAGTGGTACAGCAGCCCGCCCTTGGAGACACCGGCCAGTGCCGCGGTCGCGTCCATCGTCGCCGCCCGTTCGCCATCGCTGCGCAGCAGGGCCGCATAGGCGTCGAGGATTTTCTCCCGTGCTGTTGGTGGTCTGGACATGCCTTCGACTCTAGCGTTTTCGACCGCCTCCGCCGTCATCGACATCATATGGACTCCATACCGTCCGGACGGTACAGTTACTCGGGAGATTCCTCCCCACCCCAAGGACACCGGCATGAGCGCGTTGGACGACCGGCAGACCCGAAGCCTGCACCCCGGACGAGCGCGCCGTTGGGCCGCCCTGGCCGTACTGATGTTCCCGGTGTTGCTGGTCGCCGTCGACAACACCGTGCTCAGCTTCGCCGTCCCCTCGCTGTCCCGGGCCCTGGAGCCCTCGTCGACCCAACTGCTATGGATCATCGACATCTATCCCCTGGTGCTGGCCGGCCTGCTGGTTCCCATGGGGAGTCTCGGTGACCGGATCGGCCGACGGAAGCTGCTGCTGATCGGCGGGGCGGGCTTCGGCCTGGTCTCGGCGGCGGCCGCCTTCGTCCCCGACGCCACGCTGCTCATCGCCGCGCGGGCCCTCATGGCAGTCTTCGGCTCCATGCTCATGCCGGCGACCTTGTCGCTCATCCGGAACATCTTCACCGACGACTCCGAACGCCGCACCGCCATCGCCGCCTGGGCTTCGGCCTTTTCCGGAGGCGCGGCACTGGGGCCGGTCCTGGGCGGCTGGCTGCTGGAGCACTTCTGGTGGGGCTCGATCTTCCTGATGGCCATCCCGATGCTCCTGCCCTTGATCGTCCTGGGCCCGTTCCTCATCCCCGAATCCCGCGACCCCCACCCGGGGCGCATGGACCCACCGAGCATCCTGCTGGCCGTGGGGACCCTGCTGCCGATCGTGTACGGCATCAAATCGGTGACGGGCGCCGGATCCCTGGCCGTGGGGATCGTGGCGATCTCCCTGGGGCTGGCCTGCGGCACCACCTTCGTGCGCCGTCAGTTGCGCAGCAGCTCCCCCATGCTCGACGTCCGGTTGTTCTGCAACCCCGTCTTCTCCGCTGCCCTGGTGGTGAATCTCTTCAGCGTCTTCGCGCTGGTGGGATTCATCTACTTCCTTTCACAGCATCTGCAACTCATCGCCGGCCTGTCGCCGATGGAGGCGGGGCTCTTCATGATCCCCGGCCTGGTGTTGACGGTCGTCTTCGGATTCGTCGCCGTGCCGTTGGTCAAGCGGATCGGGCCCGCCGGGGTGGTCATGACCGGTCTGGCCTTCAACGCCATGGCCTATGCCCTGGTCGTGGTGCTGGGACGTTCCGGATCGTTGGGGGGCCTGCTGCTGGCCTTCTGCGTCCTGGGCATCGGGGTCGGCCTGGCCGAGACGATCTCCAACGACCTGGCCCTCTCGGCGGTTCCGCCGGCCCGTGCGGGATCAGCTGCGGCCATCTCGGAGACCGCCTACGAAGTCGGGTCGGTGCTGGGCACCGCGGTCCTGGGGAGCATCCTCAACGCCGCCTACAGCCGGGGCGTAGCCATCCCGTCCTCGCTGGACGCGGACGCGGCAGACCGCGCCCGGCAGACATTGGCCGGGGCCAACGACGTCGCCGATTCGATGCCCCCCGGCTCCGCGGCCAGCGGACTGGCCGAATCCGCGGCACGGGCCTTCGATGGAGGCGTCACGATCACCGCGGCCATCGCCGTGGGCCTCATGGTCGCCGCATTGCTGGTCGTCCGCTTCGCCCTGAGGGACAGGATCCCGGAGGCAGGGAACCCCCTCGAGCCCCCGCAGGAAACCGGCCCGGGAACCTCGGAGGAGCCCGGCGTGGAGGCCCTCTCCGACCCACCCACCGAAGAAATCCCAAAGAATTTGACCATCCAATAGGTTCTTGGCGTGATCTCGCGTATCGTAGAAGGCGTAGTCGTAGTTTTCTCGCAGTAATTTCAGTGTCAAGGCCCCGTTCGCGGGGAGTGTCTCTTTTTGACTCGCGGTAAATACTCGTAGCTGCATGTCACCGTCAAGTCCGATGGTGACAACCCCTACGTCCCCTGCGGACAGTCTCGAAAGGACACATATCATGGCAATTGGTACCGTCAAGTGGTTCAACGCTGAAAAGGGCTTCGGCTTCATCGCCCCCGACGACAACTCGGACGACGTGTTCGCGCACTACTCCGCGATCCAGTCGAACGGCTTCCGCTCCCTCGAAGAGGGCCAGCGCGTTGAGTTCGAGGTGACCCAGGGCCAGAAGGGCCTGCAGGCCACGGACATCCGCACTGTCTAAGTCTTTCATGAGGCCCTAACGGGCCGATGTGAACACCTGGAAATGGTGGCATCCCCGCGGGGATGCCACCATTTCTTTTGGTCCGGACGCACTCTGGACGAACACCCCGGGTCATGGATACGTTGGGGATCCCAGACGAAGGACCGCCCATGACCTCCCCCGCGGAGTCTCCCCCTCCCCCCGGCCTCGAACTGGTGCGCGGATTCTCCTTGGAAATGACCGGCAAGGACCGGCGTTCCCTGGCCGAAGCCGCAGGATCCCTCCCGCCCCGGACCCGCGTCAACGTCACGTTCCTGGGCAACGAGGAGACCGGGCTGCGCGTCGCTGCCGCGGCCGATGTCCGCGCCGCCGGGCTCGAACCGGTCCCCCATATTTCCGCCCGTCGACTGGTCTCCGGGGCTGAACTCGACGAATTCCTCGACCTGCTGGTCGGGCAGGCCCAGGTCACCGACGTCTTCGTCGTCGGTGGGGATCCGGTGGAGCCACTGGGCCCGTTCCCCGATGCCTTGTCGCTGATCACCTCCGGGCGCCTGCAGGCCCACGGCGTGGGAGCGGTCGCCATCGCCGGCTACCCCGAGGGGCATCCGGACATCGATGACGCGACCTTATGGGCCGCCCTCCAGAACAAGGCGACCGCGCTGCAGGAGGCCTCGTTGTCGGGGTCCATCATCACCCAGTTCGGCTTCGACTCGCGCGCGGTGCTCTCCTGGCTGGCCGAGCTGCGCCGTCGCGGCATCGACCTGCCCGTCAGGATCGGCGTGCCCGGCCCGGCCGGCATCAGGCGCCTACTGAGCTACGCCCGCCGCTTCGGCATCTCGTCCTCGGCGGGAATCGCCCAACAATACGGTTTCTCGCTGGCCAACCTGCTGGGCACCGCGGGGCCGGACCGGTTCGTCCACCATCTGGCCGCCGGCCTGGACCCGCCGACCCACGGTGAGGTGCGACTGCACTTCTATACCTTCGGCGGACTGGCTGCCACGGCCCGGTGGGTGGAGGATTTCATCGCCGGGGCCTGAGGGCGGCGCCCCCGGGGAATGTTCGGGGCCGCGAACGGGTTGTCGCCGGTGTGAGTATTCCCCTTTCCCTTCTTGACCTTGCTTCCGTTTCCGCAGGAAGCTCCATCGCCGACACCTTCCGGGGGTCCGTCGAACTGGCGCAGACCGCCGAAGCCGCAGGCTACACGCGCATCTGGTATGCCGAGCACCACAACATGGCCAACATCGCCTCCAGCGCCACCTCGGTCCTGATCGGCCATATCGCCCAGCAGACCTCCACGATCCGGCTCGGTTCCGGCGGGGTGATGCTGCCCAACCACTCCCCACTGGTCATCGCCGAACAGTTCGGGACCCTGGAGACCTTGTTCCCCGGGCGCATCGACCTCGGGCTGGGGCGTGCCCCGGGAACCGACCAGGCCACGTTCCGTGCGCTGCGCCGTGATCCGGCGGCAGCGGACGCCTTCCCCCACGATGTCCTCGAACTGCAGGGCTACCTCACCGGGAACTCCCGGATCCCCACGGTGTCCGCCGTCCCCGGGGCCGGGACCAACGTGCCGCTGTACATCCTGGGTTCGAGCCTGTTCGGAGCCCAGCTGGCCGCCCAGCTCGGACTGCCCTACTCCTTTGCCTCGCATTTCGCCCCCGATGCCCTGCATGCGGCCGTCGCGGCCTACCGGGACAACTTCCAGCCCTCCGAGCAGCTGGCGGAACCGCATGTCATCGCCGGGGTGGGGGTCGTGGCCGCCGAAACCAACCAGCAGGCCCAGGCCCAGATGGAGCAGTCTCGGCGCGACCGGGTCGCCATGTTCCTCGGTCGCGGCCGGGAGGTCCCCTTCACCGAACCCGAGATCGACCTGTTGATGGAGTCCGCCGCGGGCGAGCAGATCCTGAAGATGATGGCGTACACCGCCGTCGGCACCCCGGACGCCGTGAAGGACTACCTCGAGGGTTTCGCCCACAGCGCCCGCGCCGACGAACTGATCACCGTCCACAACGCCTCCACGGCGGCCGACCGGCTCACCTCGATCAAGCTCACCGCCCAGGCCATGGGGCTGACCGGCTGAGGCCCGTTCCCATTGCGGGCCCCACGTCCTACGCTGGAGGAGTCAGACGTGCCCCGGGCATCAGGCCCGGCACGCGGACCAGGAGGGCGACGGCCATGAGCGGAATCTACGACGAGACGGTGTTCGACGAACAGCCCGACGACGATCTCGATGAGCCCGAAGACGGGCGCTACGGCACCCCCGAGGACGGCTCCTCGGACAACCCGGAGACCATGGACCGCATCGACCCGTTGCGCCGACACAGCTATCTGGTCGTGGATGATCTGGAGGACGGCGGAGAGTCCGTGGAGGGCGACTCCGAGGACGAGACGCTGGCCTCGCAATGGGAACTCGACGATGAGCAGGAAGCCGAGCGGGAGGACGACGAAGACTAGCATGGCATAACATTGCTTGCTGTCCCCCGCCTCGACACCCAGGAGTGCTGTTGGTCAACCCGGTGCATCTGCACACCCTGCTGGAAGTCATCGCGCACGGCTCCTTTGCCGCGGCCGCGGTCCCCCTCGGCTATACGGCATCCGCCGTCTCCCAACAGATGACGGCGCTGGAACGCGATACCGGCGTCGCGCTCTTCCGGCGTTCTGCCCGGGCCATCGAGCCGACCGAAGCGGCCACGACGATGGCCCGGCACGCCCGCAAGGTCCTGACCGACATCGACGCCCTCCTGGCGGCGAGCACGACGGCGGCCGGCCGGCCCGGGGAGCACCCCGTCGAGGAGCTGCGGCTGGGGATCTTCCCTTCGCTGGCCACCTTCGCCCTGCCCCGGCTGCTGGGCTCCTCCGGCTGGAACGACCTGGGGATCAACCTGCGCATCAGCGTCGGGGAGCCGCACCAGACGATCGCCAGCCTGCAAAGCGGCAACGAACTGGATCTGGCCCTGGTCTTCCAGGTCGGCCAGACAGGGCTGGGATGGCCCGGCACCATGGACCGGCAATGGTTGGGCGACGACGATTTCCGCGTGGTCGTCCCGGCGTCCTGGAAGATCGCCGAGGGGGCCCAGGTCTCCGCCGCCCAATTGGCCGATATGCCGTGGATCATGCACCACGCCGGCACCTCGGATGCCACCGTGATCTCCCGCCTCTTCGCCTCCTGCGACCTGCACCCGCGGGTGGTGGCCTACTGCGACGATTTCAACGCCTCGCTGCATCTGGCCGGCGCCGGTCTCGGGGCCGCCCTGGTCCCGGCGCTGGCGATGCAGCAACGTCCCCCCGGGCTGGTGGTCCTGGATGTTCCAGAGATCCGGTTGGCCCGCAGCATCTTCGCCCTGCAACTGGGCAATTCCAGAAGCCCCAAGGTCGATGTCTTCATGGACAAGCTGGCCGCCGAGCTACGCAAGATCAGCATCGTCCCCTGAGCCGGCCCGGGCCTTCCTCGGTCGGCAGCCACGGGACACAGCCGGGCACGATGGCCCGCCTTCGGGATTCCACCCGCCGGGAGCGGTAGCTTCAATGAATGGGAACAACGCAGGATGCACCAAGGGGACCGGCTTCGATGACACTGACCAACGGAACGAATGCCGCGGACGATGACGACGTCCTGGTCGAGGTCATGGACGGCATCGGCCTGCTGACGTTGAACCGTCCTCGACAGATCAATGCCCTCACCCGGGGGATGGTCAAGATCCTGACCGACCAGCTCGAGCTATGGCGTGAGGACCCCGAGGTCGGCATCGTCGTACTGCGTGGGGCCGGGACCCGTGGATTCTGTGCCGGAGGGGACATCGTGGCCTTCCATACGGCCATCACCACCGGCAAGCAGCATGAGTTCCTGTCGTTCCTGGCCGAGGAGTTCCGCCTCGATGGACTCATCGCCGCCTACCCGAAACCGGTCCTCGCCTACATGGACGGGGTGTGCATGGGTGGCGGGGTCGGGTTGGCCGGACACGCCGGGATCCGCATCGTCACCCCGCGCTCCTCCATCGCCATGCCCGAAGCACGGATCGGCTACTCCCCCGACGTGGGCGGAACCCACCTGCTGGGGCTGGCGCCCGGACGGCTCGGTGAGCATCTGGCCCTGACCGCCTCGACCATGGGGGCCGGGGACGCGATCCATGCCGGCTTCGCCGACTTCTGCATCTCCGAGGACTCCTTCGAGGAGGTCCTGTCGGCGCTGCCCGATCTGGTGGGGCTGCCGGCCGGGGAGGTCTCCATCGCCCTGGAGATCCTCCACGGCACCCCGGCACCGCCCGCGCCACTGGTGGCCGAGGCCGGATGGATCGACCAGGCCTACGCCGCCGACGACGTCTCGGCCATCCTGGAACGCCTCGATTCCAGCCCCTATCCGGGGGCCGCCACGGCCGCCACCGCCCTGCGGGGCAATTCCCCGCTCTCCACACAGACGGCCCTGCGGGCGGTCCGTGCCGCCCGCGACGAGGCCCACCTGCCCTCGGCCCTGGCCCGGGAGTTGCGGGTGGCCGACTACCTGATGAAGCATCCCGACCTACCGGAAGGGATCCGCGCCCAGATCATCGACAAGGACCGCATGCCGCAGTGGTCCCCCACGGATCCGGCAGAGGTGGACCAGCAGGAAATTGCCGCGGCCATCGCCGTCGACTGACCGGGGATACCCGGCTAGCCTCCGGGACGGGATTCGGGGCGGACGCCGGAGGTTTCGACCCGCTTGGTCTTCCCGGTGTCGGTGTCATCCATCTCGTCACGCGAGGGGCCGACCCGGACCTGGTCGATGGAACTGGTCTCATCCCAACGCGCCATGTCGGGCCGGTCCCGCCGTGGTCCCCCGGAACGGACCGGCTCGCCGGTTCCCGGGCCGCCCGAAGGCTGGAGCCACGGGATGGGGGCATGTTCGCCGAAATGGTCGGCGTCTGCCTCGTCCCAGTCCCCGCTCCACCCCCGGGGCGGATCCTCCAACAACTCGCCGGGGCGCAACCAGTTGTACAGGGCGGCGTAGCTGCTGGTGGTCAGATGGTCGATCCGCCGGCGCAGCATCCGCTGGTTCAGGTTCGCCGGGGTCGAGACCCCCATGGACGCCATGATCTGCTCGGCCTCGGTGACGGTGAGCTTCTGGTAGTTGTAGACGCGGTTGCCCTTGTCCTCAACGTCGACGGCCCGCATGAGCCGCGGGTTCTGGGTGGCGACGCCGACCGGGCAGCGGTTGGTGTGGCAGAGCTGGGCCTGGATGCAGCCGGTGGCCATCATCATCGAGCGGGCGCTCATGGTGAAGTCGGCGCCCTGGATGAGGCGTTTGACGATATCGCTGCCGCTGGCGACCTTGCCGGCGGCACCGAGGCGGATCCTGTCCCGCAGACCGGCACCGACCAGTGCGTTGTGCACCAGCATCAGGCCTTCGGTCAGCGGGGTGCCGATATGGTCCTCGTATTCCAACGGGGCGGCACCGGTGCCACCTTCGGAACCGTCGATGATGATGTAGTCCGGGGTGATCCCGGTATCGAGCATCGCCTTGCACATGGCCAGGACATCGGTCCGTGAACCCACGCAGAACTTATAGCCGATCGGTTTACCCTCGGTGAGTTCGCGCAGCGTTCCGACGAATTCCATCAGCTCGCGTGGGGTGTGGAACGCCGAATGCGAGGCCGGGGACACGCAGTCCCGGTCCATGGGGATCCCGCGGGCCTCGGCGATTTCGGGGGTGATCTTCGACTTCGGCAGCACGCCGCCGATGCCCGGCTTGGCGCCCTGGCTGAGCTTGATGGTGACGGCCTTGACCGCGTCGGTGGCGGCCTTGGTCCGGAAGGTCTCCGGGGCGAACCTGCCGTGTTCGTCACGGCACCCGAAGTAGCCCGACCCGATTTCCCAGAACACGTCGGCACCGTGCTCCAGGTGGTACTTGGTCAGACCGCCCTCACCGGTGGCGTGGACGAATCCGCCCATGGCCGCGCCCTTGTTCATCGCCTGGACAGCATTCTTGGACAACGATCCGAAGCTCATCGACGAGATGTTCATCAGGGCGATGTCATAGGGCTTGCGGCAATCCGGGCCGCCGATCCGCACCCGGTGGTGCTCCTCGGGCGGGGCCAGCGGGGCGCTGGAGTGCAGCAGGAACTCGTAGCCCTGCGAGTTCACATCACGTTCGGTGCCGAAGGCCTTATGGCTATCGGCCCCCTTGGAGCGGGTGTAGATCAGCGAGCGCGTGTCCCGGTCGAAGGGCCGGCCGTCGGTGTTCCGCTCGATGAAGTACTGCTGGATCTCGGGGCGGATGGACTCCAGCAGGTAGCGCATGCGTCCCAGCACCGGGAAGTTGCGCAGGATCGCATGCTTGGTCTGGAAAAGGTCATGCAGGCCCAGCCCGACCAGCAGGAGCACGAGCACGCCCAGGACAACCCAGCCGGTGGTCCCGAACGAGGCGGCCACGACGGCGGCCGCTGCCAGGACGACGAATAAGGTCAGAAGGAAGAAACGCACCATGGGGCCGAGTTTACGCGTCATGGGGCCGTGTCGACACAGCAGCGTCCGGTCGGAGACAATGTTGGGCATGTTGGAGCATCCAGGACGGTCCGCCGCACGCTTGACGGGGCTGGTCGGCATCACGACGATCGCCGTACTATTGACCGGCTGCGCCGCCGGGAACATGATCGATCCCGGCGCACCGGATGAGGCCACCCCGACCGTGACGCGGACCCCTGCCGACACGGTCCCCTCCTCTTCCGGGGCCCCGGAGGCGAGCATCCCCGCCCATGAGTCCCCGGTGCGCCTCATCAGTGAACGCGGTCTGCCCCTCTACGCCCCGGGGGACGAACTGGCGTTGCAGGGTTCCGAAGCCGAACCACGAATCACCTTGACGGTCACCTCGCTCTCGGTCGAGCAGACCTGCCCGATCGACGGTGGGAAACCCGATCACGGCGCCTTCGCCGTGCTGGAGATCGATGCCTCCTTCGCGGCCCCGGACGACGAGACACAGCGCCCGCTGCGCCTCTCCCCGCAGATGTGGTCCTTCTTCTCCACCGATAATGTCCCGTTCGACGACGATCTGGGCACCACCGCTGCCGCCTCCTGCCAGAATGCCGGCACGGCGTTGCCCGCCGAGCTCAAGGCCGGCGCCTCGGTCCATGGGACCCTCGTCCTGGACATCCCCGAGCCGGAAGGATCGCTCACGCTGGCCGATGCCGACACCGACATCGCCGAGTGGCAGCTTCCCTGACGGACCAGGCCTCAGGAGCGGACGTAGGCCGCCAGGTGTTCTCCGGTGATCGTTCCCCTCTCCGCCACCAGTTCGGCGGGGGTCCCTTCGAAGACCAGGGTCCCGCCGTCGTGTCCCGCCCCGGGCCCAAGGTCGATGATCCAATCGGCGTGGGCCATCACGGCCTGGTGGTGTTCGATCACGATGACGGTCTTGCCCGCATCGACCAGTCGGTCCAGCAGGCCCAGCAGCTGTTCGACGTCGGCCAGATGCAGCCCCGAGGTGGGCTCGTCCAGAACATAGATCCCGCCTTCCTCCCCCATCCGGCTGGCTAGTTTGAGCCGTTGCCGTTCGCCGCCGGAGAGGGTGGTGAGCGGTTGGCCCAACGCCAGGTAGCCCAGTCCGACCTCGCGCAGCCGTTCAAGGATCCTGACCGCTGCCGGAACCCTGGCCTCACCGGCGGCGAAGAAGCCCAATGCCTCATCGACCGGCATGGTCAGCACCTCGCTGATGTTGCAGCCACCGAGCCGGTAGTCAAGTACCGACGTCTGGAAGCGCCGGCCCTCGCATTCCTCGCACACGGTGGACACCGTCGCCATGACGCCCAGTTCGGTGAAGATGATCCCGGCTCCGTTGCAGGCCGGGCAGGCACCTTCCGAGTTGGAGCTGAACAGCGCCGGTTTGACCCCGTTGGCTTTCGCGAACGCCTTGCGGACCGGCTCCAGCAATCCCGTGTAGGTCGCCGGGTTGCTGCGTCGCGAACCCTTGATGGCCCCTTGGTCGACGGTGACGACCCCTTCCCGGCCGGCGATGGAACCGTGGATCAACGAGCTCTTCCCCGAACCTGCCACCCCGGTGATCACGCAAAGGACCCCCAGCGGAATATCCACGTCGACGTCGCGGAGGTTGTGGTGGTCCGCTGACCGGATCTCCAGCGTTCCCGACCCCCGCCGTGGCGTCTCCTTCAGTGCCGCCACATAGCCCAGGTGCCGGCCGGTGGGGGTGTCGCTGCGGCGCAGGCCCTCGAGGTCCCCCTCGTAGCAGAGCAGCCCACCCCCGGATCCTGCCCCCGGCCCCAGATCCACCACATGGTCGGCGATGGCGATCATTTCCGGTTTGTGCTCCACCACCAGGACGGTGTTGCCCTTGTCCCGCAAGCGCATCAGCAGCTGGTTCATGCGCGCGATGTCGTGGGGATGCAGGCCCACGGTGGGCTCGTCGAAGACATAGGTGACATCGGTCAACGCCGATCCCAGGTGGCGGATCATCTTCGTTCGTTGGGCCTCGCCTCCCGAGAGGGTTCCGCTGGGCCGATCCAGGCAGAGATAGCCCAACCCGATCTCCACGAACGAGGCCAGCAGCCCAGCCAATGAATCCAGCAGCGGTGCCACCGAGGGTTCGTCCAGGGTGCCGACCCAGTCGGCGAGATCACTGATCTGCATCGCGCAGGCCTCGGCGATGGACAGGCCCCGGATCCGTGAGGAGCGGGCCGCCTGGCTCAACCGGGTTCCCCCGCAGTCGGGGCAGTCGGTCAGTGTGACGGCACGCTCCACGAAGGCACGGATATGCGGTTGCATGGCGTCCAGGCCCTTGGAGAGCATGGATTTGCGGATTTGTGGGATCAAACCCAGATAGGTGAGGTTGATGCCTTCGACCTTGATCCTGGTGGCTTCCCGATGGAGCAGGTCCTCGAGTTCCTGCTCGGTGAATTCACGGATCGGCCGATCCGGGTCGAACCATCCGCAGCCCCGCAGGATGCGCCCGTGCCACCCCTGCATCGAGTAGCCGGGAATCGTCAGCGCCCCCTCGTTGAGGGATCTGTCGGCGTCGTACAACTGGGTGAGATCGAAGTCCGAGACGGTGCCGGATCCTTCGCAGAGCTGGCACATCCCGCCGGTGACGGAGAATTCCCGGCGCTCCTTGACCTTCCTGCCCCCGCGTTCCATGGTCACCGCCCCGGCACCACTGATCGAGGCGACGTTGAAGGAGTAGGCCTGCGGAGAACCGATCCGTGGTTCGGCGAGTCGGCTGAAGATGATGCGCAACAAGGCATTGGCGTCCGTTGCGGTGCCCACGGTCGAGCGCGGGTTCGAGCCCATGCGCTCCTGGTCGACGATGATCGCCGTGGTCAGCCCCTCCAGGACGTCGGCGTCGGGGCGGGCCAGCGTGGGCATGAAGCCCTGGACGAAGGCACTGTAGGTTTCGTTGATCATCCGCTGGGATTCGGCGGCGATGGTCCCGAAGACCAGCGAACTCTTCCCCGATCCCGAGACCCCCGTGAAAACGGTGATCCGCCGTTTCGGCAGGTCGAGGCAGAGGTCCTGCAGGTTGTTTTCCCGGGCTCCGCGGACCCTGATCAGATCGTGGCGATCGGCGGGGACGCCGTCTGCGGGGGCATGGGTATCGGACATGATCACCAGTGTAGGCGCACCCCGGCGAGGCGGAAGGCTACGGCGTCGAGCTCGCGGCAGCACTTTGTTACTGATTCGTAGATTTTTTCCACGAACCCCTTGAAAAGCTACCGGACAGTAGGTTCAATGTAAGGCAGGTCACAACCAACGACGTTTGTCCGCTGCGTAAATCCACCGCTCGGGCCACCGCGATCGCCTTCCACCCGGTGAGGCATCGCGGACCAATCCATCCGGTTACTGGATCCGGCCAGCACGCAGCGGCACCATGCCGAACGGTGCTGGGCCGGCCAGCCCGATCCGACCTCTTCGAGGAGACGCATGCATGCTCATCACGCTGCCAAGCAGCATTCGCTGATGCACACCATCATCACCGTCCTGCTGGGCCTGTTCCTGGTGGCCGTCCTGGCGTTCTACGTCATCTATTCGAGCCAGGTGGCCACCGGGGCCTCCAAACTGGACAACGGAATGGGCCAGGCCCAATCCGGCATCAGCGAACTGAACAACGGGGCCACCCGTGCTGCCAGCGGTGCCATCAAGCTCCACGACGGCACCGGGGAGCTCGACGACGGCGCAGCAAAGCTCTCCAAGGGCATCAGCACCGCCTCCAACGGCGCCGGGGAGCTGGACGACGGGGCCAAGGAACTGCACTCGGGCACCGGCGAACTGGCCACGGGGGCAGGAACGGCCGCCCAGGGGGCCACGAAGCTCTCCGACGGCGGCAAACGCCTGGCCGTCGGATCCCAGAAGGTCGCCGCCGGTGCCGGCCGCGCCGACCGCGCAGCCAAGAAGCTCGACGACGGCGCCGTGAAGCTGGTCGACGGCACCAAGAAGGCCGCCGCCGGCGCGGACGAACTCGACGCCGGGGCCACCAAGCTCGGCGACGGGGGCCAGAAGCTCGGCGACGGGGCCCAGGAGCTGAAGGCCGGCGCCAAGAAGGCCGCCGCCGGTTCCACCGAGCTCTCTGCGGGCACCAAGGAGCTGCATACCGGCGCCCAGAAGGCCTCGACCGGCGCCAATGAACTCTCCGCGGGCACCAAGGAACTGAACACCGGCGCCCAGAAGGCCTCGACCGGAGCCAATGAACTCTCGGCAGGGGCCAAGAAGCTCACCGCCGGCACCGGGGAAGCCCTCGCCGGCAGCGCCCAGTTGAAGGAAGGCACGGCCGAGGCCGCCCCCGGCGCCCACGAGTTGGCCGATGGTTCGGCCGAACTGGCTGCCGGGACGCAGAAACTTCTCGATGCCGCCAACGGACCGCAGGGCGCGGTCCCGCTGGGGCTGCTGAAGGCGCAGCTGAAGGAACTCAATGACGGGGCCCAGAAAATCGCTGCCGGCAATGGCGAACTCGCCGCAGGAACCGATGAGCTCAAGGACGGGACGGCCCGCCTGTATGCGGGTCTGAGCGAGATCGACAACGGCGCCAACCGGCTGAACGACGGTGCCGCCGAATTGGCCAAGGGCAATGCCGCCTTGGCCACCGGTGCCGGCAAGCTCAACCAGGGGGCCGCCAAGCTGGCCAAGGGCAACGCCGCCCTGGCCACCGGTGCCGGCAAGCTCAACAAGGGCGCCAAAAAACTGGACACCGGCAATGCCGCACTGGCTACCGGCGCCGGGGAACTCGCCAAGGGGGCCGACAAGCTCTCCGCCGGGTCCGTCCGGGTCGCGGCCGGGGCCTCGGAGCTCGCCGAGGGCAACCAGGCACTCGGCGCCGGTTCCATCAAGCTCCATAAGGGGACCAGCGAGTTGGCCCGCAAGACCCCCGATCTGGTGAGCGGTGCCGAGGAGGCCGCCGCAGGGTCGGTGAAGATCCGTGATGGGGCCGGGGAACTGGCCGTGGGCAACGGCAAGCTCGCCGCAGGGGCCGGCAAGCTCGACGCCGGGGCCGAACGTCTGGTGGCCGGCACCGGCCAGCTCGGCGATGGCCTGGGCAAGCTCGATACCGGGTCGAAGACCCTGCAGGCCGGCATCGGCAAGGTCGATGACGGGGCCGGCGAATTGGCCGACGGCAACACGAAGCTCTCCGACGGCACCGCGGAACTGTTCTCCGGCTCGACCGAACTGGCCGGCGGGACCGAGGAGTTGCGTGGATCCACCAACGCGGTTTCCGCCGACTCGATCGTCACCTCACCGAAGGGCCTGTTGCTGTTGCTCCCGCTGTTGCTCTTAGCGATCCCCGCCGTCCTGCTCCTGCGGGCACGCCGGCACCTGGGCCGCTAGGAGGACCCCGTCCGGCCCCCAGGCCGGACGGGCCGTCCGCGTCTAGTCGCTTGCCCGCTGCCCCAGTCGGGCCGCGGCTTCCCGATCCAGTACCACGGTGACCTGGGGATGGCGCTGGATCACCGAGGCCGGGAACTGCTCGCCCACCGGTCCTTCCAGGGCCAGTCGGACGGCGTCGGCCTTATGCGCGCCGTGGGCGATCAGCAGCAGGTGCCGGGCCTCGAAGATCGTGCCGATCCCCTGGGTGACGCATTGGTCCGGGACTTCCGCCAACGATCCGAAGAAGCGGGCATTATCCTGCCGGGTCCTCTCGGCCAGCGGCACCACACGGGTCCGCGAGTCGAAGGCGGACCCGGGCTCGTTGAATCCGATATGTCCATTTGATCCAATGCCCAGGATCTGCACGTCGATCCCTCCGGCCGCCGCGATGGCCGCGTCGTAGGCCGCCGCGCGGGCCGCGTGGTCCTCGCCCTGCGGATCCGGAGTGTGCACCAGCGCCGGATCCAGTCCCAATGGTTCGGTGACCTCGGTGCGCACCACTTCCGCATAGGACTGCGGATGCCCCTCGGGCAACCCGAGATACTCGTCGAGGGCGAACCCCGAGACCGCCGAGAAATCGGCGCCGGAGGCCGCCAGGGCGGAATAGAGCGGCAAGGGGGAGGACCCCGTGGCCAGGCCGATCACTGCCGCCGGGTCGGTGGTGACCACATCCAGAAGCACCTGGGCGGCCAGACGGCCGGTTTCCTCGGCGTCCTCCCCGATGAGGATGCGTGCGTTCGGATGCTTGAGGCTGCTGGCCATGTGGTCTCCTTCTGCTGCGGTGGGGCTCATGATCGGGGTCCGTTTGGGGGAAGGGCGGCGTCGAACCAGCCGGTGATGCTGGTCGGATGGGTGATGGCCGTTCCCACCACGACGGCGTGGGCCCCCGTGTCGAGTGCCGCCCGGGCCTGCGCCGGGGTGTGGATGCGCCCCTCGGCCACCAACGGCGCCCCGAGTCCTGCGTCGGCGATCGCGGCCAGCAGCTGCAGGTCGGGTCCGTCGGTCTTCGGGCGTTCGTCCGTATAGCCGGCCAGGGTGGTGCCGATGAGGTCGGCCCCCGCCTCGACGGCGGCTCGGGCATCGTCCAAGGACCCGCAGTCGGCCATGACCAGGGCCGGGGTCTCCGCATGCACCCGGGCGATGGTCTGTGCCAATGTCAGTCCGTCGGGGCGGGGGCGGCGGGTCCCGTCGAGGGCCACGACGTGGGCTCCGGCGGAGGCCACCGCCAGGGCGTGGTGGGCCGTGGGGGTGATGAAGACCCCTGTGGTCCCGTCCTTCCACAAGCCGATGACCGGGACCTCGACGGCGGACCGGGTGAATTGGATGTCGGCCAGGCCCTGGACCCTCACGGCCGCGGCCCCGCCGGCGACCGCCGAGGCCGCCATCTGTGCCATGGCCTGGGGGTTGCGCAGCGGTTCGCCGGGATAGGCCTGGGCGGAGACGATCAGGCGCCCGTGGACGGTGGAGAGGAAATCTTCGGGCGACATGCTGCGGTCCTTCTGTGCGGAGGTGCTTCGGGGCGACGACTGCGGGGCCTGCCGGTCCCGTCCGCATTCTTCCACGCTGGGGATGCGGACGGGAACCCGGCGGGTCCTCCGGCCTGTGCATGAACCGGCGGATATCCGCCGGCTGCGGATCAGAGCAATCCGGCCCGGCGCAGGATTGCGGCGATGGCCTGGCTTTCGTCGTCGTTCAACGAAGCCATGGGCACGCTCATGGTGTTGGATTCGATGATCCCGAGCAGGACCAGCGCGGTCTTGAAGGAGCCCAGTCCGGAGGCCCCGCCCGAGACACGGGTGGAGTCGGGGGTGAAGGCGATCTCAAACAGGTTCGCCAGACGGTCCTGCTCGGCGCGGACCGCCGACCAGTCCCCGGCCGTGGCGGCATCGAACATCCGCCGGTATCCGGCCGGATCAACGTTGCCCAGTCCGGGCACGACGCCGTGGGCGCCGCCGAGCAATGCCCCGTCGACCACCACCTCGTGTCCGGTGAAGACACAGAACCCTTCGATATGGGCGGTGGCCAGCAGCAGGCGGCGGCAGGCCACGTCGTCACCGGAGGAATCCTTCACCCCGACGATGACCCCGTCCTCGGCCAGGCGGATCGCCACGTCCAGGGGTAGCTTGGCGTGGGTGCGCACCGGCACGTCGTAGGCGAAGAGATCCACCCCGGTCGCCTTCTTCACCGCACGGAAGTGGTCTTCGATCTCGGCGGCGTTGGACAACGCGTAGAACGGCGTCGTGACGACCAGGGCGTCGGCCCCGAGTTCGATCATGCGCAGGCCTTCGTTGATGACACGGTTGGTGGTCTGTTCGCTGGCACCGGCCAGCAGTGGAACCCGTCCGTTGTTGCGGGCGGAAATGGTGGTCATGACCAGCTCACGCTCGTCATTGGTCAGGTACGGGACCTCCCCGGAGGAGCCCAGGACGAACAGACCGGAGACCCCGCCGTCGATCAGGTGGTCCACGACCCGTTCCAGGGAGGCCGTGTCGATCGCCCCGTCCTGGGTGCGCGGGGTGACGACCGGCGGGATGACCCCGGAGTAGGTGCGGGTGGGTGCTGACGATGTTGCGGTCACGGAATGCGTTTCCTGTTCTGCTTGATACTGGAGGGAAATTTATCGGTGGCGGCCGGAACCGGCCGCCGGTCTCGGCTGGCGGGAACGGGCCCGGCTAGCCTGCGTGGAGCAGCGAGGGGGCCGCGCCGAGCAGTTTGCGGGTGTAGTCATTCGTCGGGGCGTCGAAGACCCGGGCCGCGGGCCCCTGCTCGACGATCTCCCCGGCATTCATGACACAGATCCGGTCGGAGACGTAGCGGACGGTTTGGATGTCATGGGAGATGAACACCATGCCCAGGTTCAGTTCGGTCTTCAGGTCCGAGAGCAGGTTCAGCACCTGGGCCCGCACCGAGACGTCCAGGGCCGAGGTCGGCTCGTCGGCCACGATGACATCCGGGTCCAGGGCCAGTGCCCGGGCAATGGCCACCCGCTGTCGCTGTCCGCCGGAGAGTTGGTTCGGCACGGCGGCCCCGGCGGAGGCCGGCAGGCCCACCAGTTCGAGCAGCTCGGCGGCCTTCCGGCCGCGGCTGGCCAGGCTCCCGATCCCATGCACGGTCAGCGGGTCCATCAGGATGTCGCGGACCTGCATGCGCGCATTCAGTGCCGTGGAGGGGTCCTGGAAGACGACCGAGACGCTGCGCCCGAATTCCTTGCGCAGGGCGGCGTTGCGTTTCAGTGCCGGCTTCCCACGGAAAAGCACCTCCCCGGAGGTCGGCGGCTGCAACCCCACCAGGACGTTGGCCAGTGTCGACTTCCCGCAGCCGGATTCCCCGACGATGCCCACGGTCTCACCGCGGCCGATGGTGAAGTCCACGCCGTTCACCGCCTTGACGATCAAGGGTTTGAACGCCTTGCCGGAACGGGCCCGGTGATGGACGTGCAGGTCCTTCAGTTCGATGACCGGGGTGGCCTGCTGTTCCGATGCCGTCTGGCTCATGGCCGTACTCCCTTCGTGATGGTTCCTGCGGCCGGGTCCGGCGCCCTGTCCTGCGGGCTGGCCCAGAGGTGGCTCTCGTTGCCGCCGACCGGTGTCAGGACCAGTTGACGGGACGAATCGGCCCCCGGCAGCGTGGAGCGGTCGGCGAACCGGTCCCCCTCGCCGAAGTCGTTCGGGGACGGCACGGTCCCGGGGATCTGGTGGAGTCGTTCGGCCCCCGATTCGATGGACAGCACGGCCCCGAGCAGGCCCCGGGTGTATTCGTGCGTCGGGTTCGTCAACAGCGCGTTGACCGGGCCCGATTCGACCACCTGGCCGGCATACATGACCGTGACCCGGTGGGCCAACGAGGCCACCAAGGCCAGGTCGTGGCTGACGAACACCATGGCGAACCCCAACTGTTCACGGAGTTCGTTGAGCAGATCGACGACCTGTTTCTGCACGGTCACGTCCAGCGCCGTCGTCGGCTCGTCGCAGACCACGAGCTTGGGCGAACGGGACAGTGCCATGGCGATGAGCACCCGTTGGCGCTGGCCTCCGGAGAGCTCGTGCGGATAGGACTTCAGCGTGCGCGAGGGATCCAGCTTGACCAGTTCCAGCAATTCCGCGGGGGTCTTCCGGCCGCCGCGGCGGGTGAGCTGTCCGAGCTGGTCCTTGATGAGCATGGCGGGGTTCAGCGAGGACAACGCGTCCTGGTAGACCATGGCGATCTGTGAACCGCGCAGCCCCTTGTAGACCGTGGCATCCCCGGCCAGGGTTCCACCCCTTCCGTCGTCCGGCAGCAGCTCGCGGTCGCCGAAGCGGATGGATCCGGTGATCCGGGCGTTGTCCGGCAGCAGGCCCATGATCGCCAACGAGGTGATGGACTTGCCGCAACCCGATTCCCCGACCAGGCCCATGGTTTCGCCCTCGTGGACGGTGAAGGAGACGTTGTCCACGATGCGGGTCCGGCCATAGCGTTCCGGGAAGCGGATCGAGAGGTTGCTGACCTCGAGCACCGTGCCGGCATCGGTCCCGCCGCCGGCCAGCTGCAGCCGGTCGGTGCGGGCGGATTCCACCGACGCCAGCCGGTCCAGTTCCCGGGCCAGGCGTCGGCGGTCGGCCTCGGCATCCCCACGGGGGGAGCTTCCGGCGCCGACGGCTGCCGAGAGGTCCCCCGGACGGCTGCTGCCGGCCTCGAGGTCATGCACGTCGGAACCGTCATCCTCGGCGTCGGGGACGGTCAGTTCCTCCGTGACACGGCGGACGGTGGAGTCACCGGCGGCTTCGACCTCGACACTGGCGGTATCGGAGCCCTTGGACTTGCCACGCAGCTTCGGGTTCACCAGGGCGTCGGTCATCCCTTCGGCGAGGATGTTCAACGCCAGGACGGTCAGCAGGATGACCAGGCCGGCGAAGGTGGTGGCCCACCAGGCGCCGTTGAGCACGAGGGTGCGCCCGTAGGAGATCACGTTGCCCCAGGACGGGTCGGGGTCCTGGACGCCGGCACCGAGGAAGGACAGCGAGGCCTCGAGGATGATCGCGTCGGCCACCATGACCGTGGCGAAGACCAGGACCGGGGCCGCGGTATTGCGCATGATGTGCTTGATCAGGATGTGGAAGCGACCGGCACCGATGACGCGTTCCGCGCGGGAGTAGTCCTCGTCCCACTGGGAGAGCACGTTGGCGCGGACCACCCGGGCGATCTGCGGGGTGTAGATGATCGCGATCGCGATGATGATCACCGGAATGGAGTTCCCCAGGGAGGCCAGCAGTGCGGCGGCCAGCGCGATGCCGGGGAAGGCCATGAGCATGTCCATGATGCGCATGATGACTTCGTTGGTGGCCTTGCTGCTCGTGGCCGCCAGCGAACCCAGCAGCCCGCCGGCCAGCAGGGCCAACGCCACCGAGCCCAGGCCGATGACCAGCGAGGAACGGGCGCCGTAAAGCAAGCGGGAGAAGATGTCGCGACCGAGCCGGTCGGTGCCGAAGAGGTTCTCGGCACTGGGCTTCTGCGCAGGCATCCCGGAGAGCAGCGGGTCGTGCGGGGCGAGGACCGGGGCGAAGACCGCGGCCAGGATGATGACCACCAGGAAGCCCAGCGCGATCTTCGAACCGGTGGTCAGTGAGGTGAAGCGGGTGGCGCCGGAACTCAGGCGCGCCACCAGGGCATTGCGTGGTGCCAAGGGAGCCATCGGTTACACCGTCCTAATGCGGGGGTTGATCAAGAGGTATACGAGGTCCACCAGGATGTTGACCAGCACGAACGTCACGGCGATGGCCAGCACCACCCCCTGGACCAGATTGGTGTCGTGGGCGGTGATGCCGTTGAGGATCAGCTGACCCATGCCCGGCAGGGAGAAGATCATTTCGATCACGACGGCGCCGCCGAGCAGATAGCCGATCCGCAGGCCCAGCACGGTGACCGGGGTGACCAGCGCATTGCGCAGGACGTTGCGGCTGATCACCTCGTTGCGCGGTACGCCGTTGCCGATGGCCGTGCGGACGTAGTCCTTGTCCAGTTCCTCCACCATGGAGGTCCGCACCACGCGGATCAGTGAGGCCGACACGGGGATCGCCAGGGCGAAGGCAGGAAGGGTCATATGCGCCAGCCAGCCGCCCAGCCCCTCTCCCGGTCCCGCCATGCCGCCGGAGGGGAAGAGCGGGTTCTTGCCCAGGGCCAGCCACTGGATGAGCAGGATGCCCAGCCAGAACGACGGCGTGGCCACCGCGGCGATGGAGAAGACGCGGATCAGCTGGTCGGGCAGCCGGTCCCGGTAGAGCGCACCGAGCACGCCGAAGACCAGGGAGATCACCACGGCGATCAGCACGCCGAAGGCGGTGAGTTGCAAGGTCAGCGGGAAGGCCTGGGCGATCATGCCGGCCACCGGGCGCGATGGAGGGGTGGTGACCCCGAAGTCCAGCGTCAGCAAGCGGCCCAGGAAGGCGATGTACTGCACGGGCAGTGACAGGTTCAGACCGCGTTCGGCGCGGTAGGCTTCCTTGGCTTCGCTGCTGGCGCCCTCACCGAGGGCCTGGGTGGCCTCGTCCCCGGGGGAGAGTTTGAGGATCACGAACACCAGGAACGTGACGCCCAGGATCATGAGCGGAAGCGCGGCAAGGCGGCGTAGCAAGAGTCGCAGGAGGGTCCCCACGGTTGAACTCCCATGTGTCGGGGAAGGATGTGCTCGAAGAAGTCCGGTACGGGGTGGCGCGGACGGAGGTCCGGCGCCACCCCGTACCGGGTCGGCGCTAGGCCGTGGGGGTGACTCCCATGAAGGACACACCGGTGGTGGGCAGCGGCTTGAACCCCTCCAGCTTGTCCTCGTCCCAGGCGGTGGGCAGCTGGCGGTGGAAGATCGGGTAGAGCGGTGCCTCCTCGGCGAGGATGTTGATGATCTCGCTCCAGGCCTCGTTCGCCGTCGATTCGTCCTGGGCCGTCGCGGCCTCGTCGAGCTTCTTCTGGACCGTCTTGTACTCGGCGGTCTTGTTCCAGCGGAAGCGGTTCTTGGGCCACACATCGCCGCGATAGAACCAGCTCAGCAGCAGGTCCATGTCGTTGCCGAAGACCGAGGGGTCACCGGGGGCCGCCACGACCGAGAACTTGCCGGAGTCGACGTTCTCGTCGTACAGGGCCCCGGACTGCAGGCTCCGTAGGGTGACCTTGACGCCGGGGATCTTGTTCCAGGATTCCAGGATCAGCGGGGCGACGTCCTTGACCCAGGAGGTGTCGGTGGTCAGCAGCTCGAACTCCAGCGAGGTGACGCCGGCTTCCTTGAGCAGCGACTCGGCCTTGGACTGGTCGTAGGTGTAGACCGTATCGGCCTCCACGTACTGCGGGTGGGTGTCCTGGACGTAGGAGGTGGCCGGTTTGGCGTTGCCCAGCAGCGCGGTCTTGATGATCGACTCGGTGTCCATGCCATAGTGCAGCGCCTGGCGGACCTCCTTCTTGTCGAAGGGGGCCTTGGTGCAGTTGAACATCAGGAACAACAGACCGAAGGACTGGACCGATTCGACGTTGATCTTCGAATCCAACCGGTCCATATCCAGGTAGGGGACGTCCTCGATGGCGGCAACGCGACCGGATTCAGCGGCCGTGACCCGGGCGGCGGCGTCGGAGAGCAGGTACCAGGTCATGTCCGCGGCGCCGGCGGGGTAGTCGCCGTTGTAGTCCTCGAACTTCTTGAAGACGATCTTGTCGTCCTTGGTGGCCGAGACTAGCTGGTACGGGCCCGAGCCGATCGGCTTGGCGTCGAAGCCTGCCTGGTCCTTGGAGGCCACCTTCTCCGGAACGATCTTGACCACGGAGATGCGGGTGGCGAACAGCGGGAAGGCGTACTTGAGCTTGAAGACCACCGTGTCCTCGCCCTTGGCCTTGACCGATTTGATGAATGGCACGAATTGGGCGAACAACGAGGCGTTCTTGGGATCGATCACGCGCTCGAAGGAGTAGACGACGTCGTCCACGGTGACGTCATCGCCGTTGTGGAACGTCGAGTCGGAGCGGAGCTTGACCTCCCACGTGGTCTCATCCACTTCCTTCGGCTCCGCGGCGGCCAGCGCCAGGTAGGGCTCACGGGTGGCCGGGTGCAGATCGACCAACCCTTCGAAGATGTGCATGTTCGCGGCGAACGGGGTGGCCCCCGAGGAGGTCATCGGGTCGAATCCCGTCGACAAGGCATAGGAGATGCCGGCCTCGATCGTCCCCGTGCCGGCCGCCCCGGACGCTGCGCCGGCCCCTGCCGAATCGGTGCTGCTGCACGCCGCGATACCGGCCGAGAATGCTGCGGCGGCCCCCATCAGTCCGGAGACCTTGAGGAAGTTGCGTCGGCTGCCTTCTTTGGCCACCAGGTTGTTGAGGGGCACGGTTTACCTCTTCTGTACGATGAGAAGTCGGACGTAGGATGTCCGACGTATTCATGTAGACTGTAAGCGTCATCACAGATGATGGTCAAGTGGTGTTGCCCACATTCGAAAGAGTCATCCGTCAAGGGACCGATCACCCCGGCCCCTCCCCCGAGGAAGGAAGCCCGCCTTGAGCGCTCCCGCACGTCATATCCGACTCGGCGCCCAGGAACGCCTGCGCGCCCTGACCACGGATCTCATGGACCTCATCATCGATCGCGGACTCAGGGCCGGTGACGCACTACCCACCGAGGCCGTCCTGACTGCGGAGCTCGGCGTGGGCCGCAACACCCTGCGCGAGGCCATCAAGGTCCTGCAGGCCCTCGGGGTGGTGGAGATCCGCCACGGCTTCGGCACCTTCGTCGCCGCCAACAACCTGGTCGCCCTGGCCGACAGCCTGACGTTCCGCGGACGGATGTCCTTGCGCCATAAGGGTCATGAGGCCCATGAACTCGTCGAAGTCAGGCAGGCCCTGGAGTCCGGCCTGATCGGTTCCGCGATCGACTCCCTCGATGACGCCCATCTGGACGAGCTCGAGGCCCTGGTCGCCCGGATGGAGGTCCTGGCCGCCGACGGGCGGACCTTCGTCGAGGTCGACCAGGAGTTCCACCGGCTCCTGTTCTCCCGCCTGGAGAACGAGTTGCTGACCAACCTGCTGGGAGTCTTCTGGCAGGTCTACCGCACCATCCACGAAGCCATCGACGGCCTCGGGGGCAACACCTCCGGGACCACCCTGCCCGAGACGGCCCAGATCCACCGCGACATCCTCGGGGCGGTCCAGTCCAAGGACAAGGACGCCGCCGCACGATTGATGCATCGCCACTTCGATGGCATCCGCGAACAACTCGCGGACTTCGCCCTCGAGGCCTAGGCGTATCGGGGCCTAGGGGCCGGACGCGGCGGCCGGGCGGACGAAGCGAAGTTCGGCCCCCTCGGCGGGCTCGGGCCGGAAACCGTGGGATTCCAGCACCCGGATCGAGGCCTCGTTCCCCGGAAGGACCCGTCCCAGCAGGGCCCGCCCGCCGAAGACCGAACGGATCGGCTCCAGGGCGGCACCGAGCATCCAGCCGGCGATCCCCCGCCCCCAGGACCCGGGGTGGACCCAGTACCCGATTTCCACGGCGGGACCACGGCGCGAGGAGACGAACAGACCCACGCGATGGCCGTCTTCGAGGCCGATGAACCATCGCACGGCGCCCGGGTCCCCGCCCGGGAGGCCACCGAGGGCGTCGCGGACGCGCCGGCCGGTGTATCCGGGGCTCCAGGGCTCTCCGTTGCCGACATAGCGGGTCACCCGGGGATCGCCGGCCAGCGTCGCGACGAATGCCGCATCATCGGCGGCAAAGTCGCGCAGCACGCGCGCGGCGGGGCCCGTGGCCGGAGCATCGGTCATGTCCCGATTTTTGCACCGACCCGGCGGGCCTGTCCACGCTGCGGGACCCGTCTAGCTGCGGACCCGCCGCCCCCACGTGTGCGGGGCCGGTTTGCGCGCCCCGGGAAGCGCCGTCGATTCGCGCCACTGCGTCGCCCACTCGGGCAGCTGCAGGTCCTCGGGGACTTCGGCACCGAAAGCCGTGAGGATCTCCTCATTGGTCAGCGGCCCCTGGCGCCCCAACAGGCGGGTGCAGATCAGTGCGCTGACATAGATCTCGCCGCCGGAGACGATCCGCTGCTCGAAGTAGATGCTGCGTTCGTCCATGCCGGCGATCCGTGTTTCCACGCTGAACTTCTGGTTGAAGACCACCGACTTCCTGAACGTGATGGTCTCCGCCTGGACCACCGGGGTCCAACGGCGGCGCTTCATCGTGTCCCACGCCCCGGCGCGGACCATCAGATCGAACCGTCCCAGGTCGAAGATCGAGAAGTACATGCCGTTGTTGATGTGCCCGGCCACGTCGATGTCGGTGAGCAGGGCACGCATCGGCATCGAATCGACGTCGAAAAGGTCGAGTTTCGGCCGGCGTCGGGCCTGCAGGAGCATGAGCAGGAGGCGGAAGATCATGTGCATGCCCTCATGTTACCCATGAGTAACCAGTTCGTCACTCCCCCGGCGGCGGGTCAGCGGTTGCGCAGGGAGTATCCGTTGATCGCATCCGCCGCACGAATGAGGGTCAGATGCGAGAAGGCCTGCGGGAAGTTCCCGGCCATCCGCCCGCTGACGGTGTCGTATTCCTCGGCCAGCAGCCCCAGTCCGTTGGAATACCCCACGAGCTGGTCCATCAGGGACCTGGCATCGTCGATGCGCCCCGTGCGGGCATACTGCTCCACCAGCCAGAACGAGCAGGCCATGAAGGGATGCTCGTCACCGGCCAGGCCGTCATGTCCCGCGGAGGTCCTGTACCGCAGGAGCAATCCCGACTCGTCCATCAGATCGCGTTCGAGGCGTTCCACCGTTCCGAGCATCTTCGGATCGTCGTAATCGATGAACCCGACCTGGGGCAGCACCAGCAGCGAGGCGTCGACCTCGGTGTCACCGTAGGTCTGGGTGAAGCAGTTCTCCCCGGTGTTGAAGCCGTGCTCCATGATCTCCGCGTGGAGGCGGTCGCGCAGCTGTGCCCAGGAGGCGTCGTCGCCGTCGAGCCCGTGTTCACGCACCGCCCGCACGCCACGGTCGAACGCGGCCCACATCATCACCCGCGAGTGGGTGAAATACTGCAGGTCCCCGCGCATCTCCCAGATGCCGTGGTCCTTATGGTCGAAGTGCCGTTCCACGTACCCGAGCAGGGTCTTCTGCAGGGGCCAGGAGAAGTGGTCCTCCACGCCCCCGATGTTCCGCAGCTTCTCCAGCGCCACGAGCACCTCGCCGACGACATCACCCTGGTACTGGTCCACGGCTCCGTTCCCCACGCGCACCGGCAGCGAGCCCTCGTACCCGGGCAGGTGGTCCAGGTCGCGTTCGGGCAGCCGCCGCTCCCCGGCCAACCCATACATGATCTGCAGGTCCTCGGGGTCCCCGGCCACGGCGCGCAGGAGCCAGTCGCGCCAGTTGAGCGCCTCCTTCTCGTAGCCGTGGGTCATCATCGCCTCGAGCGTCAGGGCGGCGTCACGCAGCCAGCAGAAGCGGTAGTCCCAGTTCCGTTCCCCGCCGAAGTCCTCCGGAAGCGAGGTCGTCGGCGCGGCGACGATCCCGCCGGTGGTTTCGTGGGTCAGCGCCCGCAGCACCAGCAGCGAGCGCTTGACGACCTCGTGGTAGGACTCCTGGGCAGGAATGTCCCGGGACCAGCGCTGCCAGTAGGAGATGGTCTCCTGGATGCTCGACCCGGGATCGATGCGTGAGGGGACCTTGCGGTGCGAGGGGAACCAGCTCAGCTCGAAATCGACGGCTTCGCCGGCCGAGACGATGAAGTCCCCGAGGTGGCGGTGGCCCTCCCCGTGGGGCAGCCGGTCGCCGTGGAGCACCATGGCGTCGGGCCCGGCCATCGCGACGATCGAGCTCACCCCGGTGGAGGCGTCTTCATGGCGGCGGACCCAGGGGATCACCGACCCGTAGCCGAAACGGAAGCTGATCTCCTGGTGCATGGTCACGCTGCCCACGAGTCCTTCGACCCGGCGTACGATCGATGCCCTCCGAGCGCCGACCGGCATCAGATCGGTGACCAGCACCTGGCCTTCGGAGGTCTTCCAGAGGGTCCTGAGCACGAAGGTGGAGTCGATGTAGGTGCGCTGGACGACGACGGGGCGTCCGTCATCGGCCGGGCCGCCGGCCGACTCGGCGTCCTCGACCCCTGCGGCCCGGGCCGCCTTGATCCGCTCGGAGCGTCGGGCAGGGTGGTCCGACTCGCAGTCGTCGGCCGCGCCGGCGGGGGCCAGCAGCCAGCGACCGTGCTCGGAATCGCCCAGCAGGGCGGTGAATGCCGCATCGGAATCGAAGCGGGGGAAACAGAGCCAGTCGACACTGCCGGATTCGGACACCAGCGCACCGGTGCGCTGGTCGGAAAGAAGTGCGTAGTCTTCGATCAAAGAGGCCATCCCCCTAGCAAACCGCAGCGCGGGCGCCGGGGCAAGCCATCGTTGAAGGACACCATGTGGGCAGACGGGACCCTTCCCCACATAAGCCCGTTTATGTGTGTATTTCTGTTTTTCTGTTGACTTGCACTTCAAGGACCATCTAAAGTCAACGAAACACAGATTCATTGTGATGGAGACCACCGAAGGGACAACGCCATGTTTGCCGAGGAACGGCACCGTTTGATCGGCGACCGCGTCGCCGACCAAGGTCGGGTCACCGTCGCCGAGTTGGCGCGGCAACTGGATATCACCCGCGAAACCGTCCGCCGGGATCTGGCCCAGCTGGAGCAGGAGGGGGTCCTGCGCCGCGTCCACGGCGGAGCAGTCGCCGGGCGGACCACCAGCACCGTGGAGGAAAGCCTCAGCGTCAGGACCTCGTTGAACCACGAACAGAAGTCCCGTATCGCCGCTTCGGCCGTTGACCTGCTGCCGGCCGGAGCCACCTCGGTGGTGCTCGATGCCGGAACGACGACGGAACTGTTCGCCCAGCAGATGGCCTCCAGCCTGGGCGCTTCCCGGGCCGCGGACCTGTTGGTGCTCACGCATTCCGTCCCGGTCGCCTACCGGGTCGCCGCCAGCGGTTCCTTCCAACTCGAGGTCATCGGCGGTCGCGTCCGCGCCCTGACCAGCGCAGCGACCGGGGCCTCGACCATCGACCAGTTCCGTGCCCTGCGCCCGGATATCGCCTTCATCGGCGCCAACGGCGTCGACGCCGATTTCGGGCTGAGCACCCCCGATCCGTTGGAGGCCGCGGTGAAATCGGCGATCGTCGCCTGCGCGCGCCGCGTCGTCGTACTGGCCGACTCCAGCAAGCTCGGGGAACAGACCCTCATCCGCTTCGCCGCCCTGGAGCAGATCGACACCCTGGTCACCGACACGGCGCCGGGCCCCGAACTGGCGGCGGCGCTGGACCGGGCCGACGTGGAGGTGACGCTCGCATGATCACCACCTTCACCGCCAATCCCAGCATGGACCGCACCATCGACCTGGGGGCCACCCTGGTCCGGGGCGCCGTGCAGCGTGCCCTCCGCGCCGACGCCCAGGCCGCAGGAAAAGGGGTCAACGTCACCCGGGGGCTGGTCGCCGCGGGGGTCCCGACACTGGCCGTGCTGCCCGGGGACGCCACGGATCCCGTGGTGATCGGCCTCGGCATCGACCATCTGCCTCATCGGGCCCTGCCGATCGGGCAACCACTGCGCAGCAACGTCACGGTCACCGAACCCGACGGCACCACCACGAAAGTCAACGAGCCGGGCCCCACCATCGACGCCGCCCACCAGGCAGTCATCACCGAGGCACTGGTCCGGGCCGCCAACGGATCGTCCTGGGTCGTCCTGGCCGGCTCGCTGCCCCCGGGCCTGCCGACCGGCTACTACGCGGGAATCATCAACCACCTGCACGACTCCCTCGGAGGGAACTGCCCGCTGATCGCCGTCGACACCTCCGAGGCCCCGCTGACCGAATTGTATGCAGGAGCCGGCCCGCTTCCCGATCTGATCAAACCCAATGCCGAGGAACTGGCTAGCCTGGCCGGGAGCCACAGCGCGGCGGAACTGGAGGCGTGCCCGGAGTCGGCTGCCGCGGCGGCGCAGCGACTGGTCGAGCGGGGCACCGGGGCGGTCCTGGCCACCCTGGGCGCCCGGGGAGCGGTCCTCGTCACCGGCTCAGGCTCCTGGTGGGCCACACATCCGCCGGTGAAGGCCCGCAGTACCGTCGGCGCCGGGGACTCGTCCCTCGCCGGCTACCTCATCGCCCACGACCGCGGCGCAGCAGCCACCGACTGCCTGCGCTGGGCCGTGGCCTACGGGGCGGCAGCCACCTCGCTGCCCGGCTCGCTGATCCCCACCCCGGAACAGACCAGCCCGGATTCCGTCACCATCACGGAACTGCCCCCCTCCCCGATCGGCGGCCCCCGGTCCGCCGCACCCCAGACCGCTAAGGAATAACCATGTCCGAGCTCATCACCGCCGATCTGGTCCTGCTGGACCGGGACCTCGGCACCACCAGCGCCGAGGTCATCCGCGCACTCGCCGCGGTCGTCACCGAGGCAGGTCGTGCCACCAGTGCGGAGGCCCTGGCCGGCGATGGCATCGCCCGCGAATCCAAGACGGCCACCGGTGTCCCCGGAGGGATCGGCATTCCGCACTGCCGCTCGACGGCGGTCACCCGGGCCACCCTGGTGATGGCCCGTCTGGCACCGGCCGTCGACTTCGGGGCCAAGGACGGGCCCGCCGACCTGGTGTTCTTCATTGCCGCCCCCGAGGGTGCCGACCAGGAACACCTGAAGCTGCTCTCCAAACTGGCCCGTTCGCTGGTCAAGAAGGATTTCACCGCAGCACTGCGCTCCGCGGGCGCCGCCGCCGAGATCGTGTCATTGGTGGACGCTGCCATCTCCCCCGCCCCCGCCGCGCAGGCTCCCGTGGAAGCCACCGCCGCCCCGGAACCGGCGACCGGGCCTTCCACCCGCCGCACCTTGGTCGCGGTGACTGCCTGCCCCACGGGGATCGCCCACACCTACATGGCCGCGGATTCGCTCGTCGCCGCGGCGGCCGACGCCGGGGTCGACCTCCAGGTAGAAACCCAGGGCTCCTCCGGGTCGACCCCCTTGGACCCGGCAGTCATCGCGGCCGCGGATGCGGTGATCTTCGCGGTCGACGTCGACGTGAAGAACAAGGAGCGTTTCGCCGGGCTGCCCGTCATCCAGGTCCCCGTGAAGCGGGGCGTGGACGAGCCGGCCAAGCTCGTCGCCGATGCCCTGGCCGCCGCGGACAACCCGCAGGCCCGCCGCGTGCCCACCGGCGCGGGAACCGCGGATACCGATTCCGCCCCGGAAGGCCGGGAACGGGTCGGTGCCGCACTGAAGCGCTCGCTGTTGACCGGGGTCAGCTACATGATCCCCTTCGTCGCCGGCGGGGGGCTGCTCATCGCGTTGGGCTTCCTGCTCGGCGGCTACGAGATCTCCGATGTCGCCGACCAGGTATCGGTGGAGAACAACTTGTTCAACCTGCCCGATGGCGGGCTGCACATCTACCTTGCCGCCGTCGCCTTCAAGATCGGGAACCTCTCCATGGGGTTCCTGGTCCCAGTCCTCGCCGGATACATCGCCTATGCGCTGGCCGACCGCCCCGGCCTGGCTCCCGGCTTCACCGCCGGCGCCGTCGCCGGGTTCATGGGGGCCGGCTTCCTGGGCGGCATCATCGGCGGGCTGCTCGCCGGTGTCCTGGCCCGCTGGATCGGCAACTGGCGCGTCCCCAAGCTGCTGCGCGGGTTGATGCCGGTGGTGATCATCCCGCTGATCGGTTCGATCCTCGCCTCCGGGGCCATGTTCCTCTTCCTCGGCGGCCCGATCGCGGCCCTGAGCAACGGCCTGAACAGCTGGCTTTCGGCGCTCTCCGGCTCGGCCGCGGCCCTGGTCGGCCTCATCCTGGGGCTCATGATGGCCGTGGACCTCGGTGGCCCGATCAACAAGGTGGCCTATTCCTTCGCGGTCGCCGGTCTCGGGGCCGGGTCGATGGCCAATCAGGCCCCCTGGGAGATCATGGCGGCGGTCATGGCCGCCGGCATGGTGCCCCCGCTGGCCCTGGCCCTGGCCACCGCCCTGGACAAGAAGCGCTTCTCCGCCGCGGAACAGGAAAACGGGAAGGCAGCCTGGCTGCTTGGTGCGGCGTTCATCTCCGAAGGCGCCATCCCCTTCGCCGCGGCGGACCCGCTGCGCGTCATCCCCGCCAGCATGCTCGGCGCCGGGGTCACCGGAGCCATGATCATGGGATTCCACGTCACCAGCCAGGCCCCGCACGGAGGCATGTTCGTCTTCTTCGCCATCGGCAACGTGGCCATGTTCATCGTCTCGATCATCGTGGGCATGGTTATCTCCGCCCTCGCCGTCCTGGCCCTGAAGCGCTACGCAGTGAAGAAGCAGCCCGCCTCCGAGGACCAGGCCCTTCCGGTCACCGTCCAGGGATGACCCCGGACACCCTGACCCCCCCTCGACACAGTAAGGACAGACAGATGAGCACCATCCACGGAATCGGCGTCAGCCCCGGCCGCATCATCGGTCAGGTCCGCCGCATGGCCGATCCCATCGACGCCCCGCAGGACCCCGGAGCCCAGGAACTGGCCTCCCCCGGATACGTCGAGGAGGCCACGGCCCGGTTGACGGAGGCCGGTCGGGCCGTCGCCGCGGGGCTGCGCGCCCGGGCCGGGCAGGCCCATGGTGCCGGCGCCGAGGTCCTCTCGGCGACCGCATTGATGGCCACCGACTCGATGCTCCACAAAACCGCAGGAAAGGCACTGGCCGCCGGACGCGGGCTCGAACCGGCGATCTGGGAGGCGGCGGAAACGGTGGCGGCGATGCTGACGTCGTTGGGCGGCTACATGGCAGAACGGGCCGCCGACGTGCTCGACGTCCGTTCGCGCCTCATTGCCGAGCTGCGTGGCGTCCCCGCCCCGGGGATCCCCGACTCCGGGAGCCCGTTCATCCTGCTCGCCCGGGATCTGGCTCCCGCCGACACGGCCACCCTGGATCCGGCACAAGTCACCGCCCTGGTCACCAGCGAGGGCGGGCCCCAGTCCCATACCGCCATCCTCGCCCGGGCCCTGGGCCTGCCCGCGATCGTCGCCGCGGTCGGCGCGGAGTCCATCGTCGAGGGCACCGACATCTATGTCGATGGTGCCGCCGGGACCGTCTGCACCTGCCCCGGGACGGAGGAGCAGGCCGCGGCCCTGGCCTTCGCGGCCCGGGGCCCTTTGGAGGTCTTCAACGGTCACGGCACGACGGCGGATGGGCATCCGGTGCCCCTGCTCGCCAATGTCGGCGGCGGGTCCGATGCCGTCGCCGCGGCGGCCGCCGGGGCCGAGGGCGTGGGGTTGCTACGCACCGAATTCTGCTTCCTGGGACGTGATGCCGAACCCGGGCACGACGAGCAGGTCGCCGCCTACGGGGCCGTCTTCGTCGAATTCCCCGGGCGGAAGGTCGTGGTCAGGACCCTGGACGCCGGAGCCGATAAGCCACTGCCCTTCCTCACCGATGCCACCGAGCCGAATCCGGCGCTGGGCGTGCGGGGGTTCCGCACCAGTGCCGGCACCCCGGGGGTATTGGCCCGGCAGTTGGCGGCGATCGCCGCCGCGGCCGCGGCCCATCAGGCGCAGGTGAAGGTCATGGCCCCGATGATCTCCACAGCCCAGGAGGCCACCGACTTCGCTGCCCTCTGCGCCGTGGCCGGGCTGCCGGACCCCGGGGTCATGGTCGAGGTTCCCTCCGCGGCGGTACGTGCCGCCTCGGTGCTGCGTCCGGTCGCCTTCGCCTCGATCGGGACCAACGACCTCACCCAGTACACCCTGGCCGCCGACCGCCAGCTCGCTCCCCTGGCCGCCTTGAACGATCCCTGGCAGCCGGCGGTCCTGGAACTCATCCGGCTCACCGTCGCCGGGGCCGAAGCCGCGGGGGATTCCTCCGCCCCGCTCCGGCCGGTGGGCGTCTGCGGGGAGGCCGCCGCCGATCCTGCCCTCGCCGTCGTCCTGGTGGGCCTGGGGGTTGCTTCCCTGTCGATGACCGCCCGGGCGTTGGCCCCGGTGGCCGCCGTCCTGCGGACCGTCACCCACGCACAAGCCGTCTCGCTGGCCGCCCTGGCGGTGGAGGCCGAAGGCCCCGCCCAAGCCCGCGCCGCAGTGCGCGCGGCCTTGCCGGTTCTGGACGAGCTTGGACTCTGACCACCCACCATCCGAACCACCACCACAGGAGAAAACCATGGCAGAACGTACCGCAACCATCGCCAGCCGCGTGGGGCTCCATGCCCGTCCGGCCGCCATCTTCGCCGAAGCCGCCGGGGAACTCGATCTGGAGGTCACCATCGCCCTGCCGGGCGAGCCCGCCGATGAGGCGATGGACGCCTCAAGCATCCTGTCCCTGATGGGCCTGGGCGCCGAACACGGGACCACGGTAGTCCTGCGGGCCGAAGGGCCGGGGGCCGACGCCGCCCTGGACCAGCTCGTCGGCATCCTCGAAACGGACCACGACGCCGAATAGGCTCCCGGAGGGGAGCCAGGGCGACCGTGCGTCGCCACGGCCTGCGGGTCGGCGGTGGAACCGCCGGCGGCTCGTCCCAGCACCGAATGTGCATTTTTGGTCCCAGGGCCTGGCCCGGCATGGACGCGGGTTGCCACCCGGTGCCAAGGTGGGGGGATGAGCGCCACCATCAACTTCTACTTCGACCCGGTCTGCCCCTTCGCCTGGATGACGAGCAAATGGGTGCGGCAGGTGCAGGCACAGCGCGACTACACCGTGGACTGGCGTTTCATCTCGTTGCGCCTGATCAACGCCGAGGTCGACTATGACGCGCATTTTCCGCCGGAGTACGAGGCCGGGCACACGGCAGGCCTCCGCCTCCTGCGGGTGGCCGCTCGAGCGCGTGCGGAGCATGGCCGCGCCTCGGTGGCCGGATTATATGCGGCCCTCGGGGCACACATCTTCGACGCTGCCCCCGACCCGGCCGACCAGCGAGGCGAGGGTGGGGTGCGTGAGCGTCGAGGCACGCGTGGGTTCGTGGAGCCGATCCTCGACGAGGCCGGCCTGCCCCGGGCGTTGGCGCAGGCCCTCGACGACGAGTCCTGGGACCGCGGGATCCGCCAGGAGACCGACGAGGCGCTGGCGCTGACCGGAAAGGACGTGGGCACGCCCATCATCCACTTCGAACCACCCGCCGGTGTGGCGTTCTTCGGGCCGGTGATCAGCCGGCTGCCGGACGAGGATTCGGCCGCCAAGCTGTGGGACCACGTGGTCGGGCTGGCCCGGTTCCCGGGCTTCGCCGAACTCAAGCGCAGCCTGCGTGAGCAGCCACAATTGGCTGCCCTCCGCGGCAACACCACCACGGTCGGCCAGCAGGAGGACTGGCAGGGCGGCAGAAAGGCCGACCCGTCAGGAAGGAACAACCCATGACCCGGACCGCCCTCCGCCACCATGAGCAGTCCATCACGGTCGCAGCCACAACCGGGACGCTCTACGATCTGGTCTCCGACATCCGCCGAACCGGGGAATGGAGCCCGGTATGCACCTCCTGCTGGTGGGACGACGAGGCCGGCGCCGGGCTGCCCGGCGCCTGGTTCACCGGCCGGAATGAACTCCCGCACCGGACCTGGGAGACCCGTTCGCAGGTCGTGGCTGCCGAGTACGGGCGCGAGTTCGCCTGGATCGTCGGTGGCAGCTTCGTCCGATGGGGCTTCACCATGACCCCCGCCGATCCCGGAACGATCCTGCGCGAATCCTGGGATTTTCTGCCGGACGGGATCTCGATGTTCGAGGAGAAATTCGGTGACGGAGCGGACGCCCAGATCACCGACCGTACCCAGCAGGCTCTCGACGGCATCCCGAAAACACTCGCGGCGATCAAACGGATCGCCGAGTCCATCGGCCTGCATGAGGACGCCCGGTAACCTCGCCGCCCTCCGGCGACCCAGCAGCGCGAACCACCCATCAAGTGGTCTCATTCTTCTCTCCTTGCGGTCTCATCTTCGTCTCATCTTCGGTCCCTAGAGTTGTCCACCAGAGCAACGAGAGGGAATCATGTTTACGTTTTGGATGGCCTTGCTGGCCAATATCCTGGGCACCGCCGTCCTGGTGTACGTCGTCTACTTCCGCAGGCACCACCGCCGGGATCTTGCGCTGGCCTATGTCGCCCTGAGCATGGGGATCTTCGCGGTCACCCTGCTGCTGACCACCAGTGACGCAGGAATGGGCCTGGGCCTGGGGCTGTTCGGCATCCTGTCGATCATCCGACTGCGTTCAAATACCCTGACCCAGGAGGAAGTGGCCTACTACTTCGTTTCCCTGGCCATCGGGCTGGTCAATGGCCTGCATCCGGATCCCGCCTGGCTCGCCCCGACGATCACCGCCGCACTGCTGGTGGTCATGTTCGCCGCAGACCACCCGCGCTTCGCCGCCACCACGACCCGCCAGGTCGTGACCATGGACACGGCCTACCCGCGCCGGGCGGAGATGGATGCCACCCTGGAGCAGCTGCTCGGGGCCCGCATCCTGCGCACGGTGGTCCTGGAACTGGACATGGTGCGTGACACCACCGTCGTGGATGTGCGCTTCCGCGAATTGCCGGCCAAGACCAGCCGTCGGGCCCGGGACACCGTGGCCGAGCCGGTCCCCCGGCAGGAAACCACCGGTGCTTCCGCGCCCGCCGCGGCCGAAAGGGAGTACGCCACCCAGGGCCAAGGCTCCAAGTGAAGGCCCGCCAGGCGTTGGAGGACGCCGTCGCCGCCCGGGAACCAATCGGGCTGCAGGAGGTCAACGAAGGGGCCGCCCTGCAGACCCGGGTGGACCATAAGTACCTGCTGACCCCCGGGCAGTTCACGGCCCTGGCCGCGAAGCTGGACGACCGGTTCCGGGTGCTCACCATCGATGGCAGACGCACCTTCCGCTACGAATCGGTCTACTTCGACACCCCGGAATTCGAGCAGTATCGCGCCCACCGGCAGGGTCGCCGCCGCCGCTACAAGGTCCGCACCCGCACCTATGCCGACACCGGGCTGTGCATGTTCGAAATCAAGACCAAGGGCCTGCGCGGGGCGACCGTCAAACACCGGATCCCCCACCAGATGGACGACGCCGGCCGGATGACCTCCGACGCCCGCTCCTTCCTGGACGGGGTGATCGCCGCCGAATATTCCATGTCCCCCGCCGCACTGCAGCCGGTGATGGAAAGCGACTACCGGCGGGCGACCTTCGTCGATCCCGTCGACGGCGAACGCCTGACCTGCGATGTCGATCTGGTCTACTCCGACCAGGCCCGCACCTTGCACGGCCCCGAGCTGTTCGTGATCGAAACCAAGACGGCCTCCGGGCAGGGGGCCGCCTCCACCGCACTGTCCGAACTGGGCATCCGTCCGGTGAGCATGAGCAAGTACTGCGTGGGGATCGCCATGCTCCACCCCGAACTCCCGGCGAATAAGTGGAGCCGGCTGCTCCGGCGCAACTTCCAGTGGGAACCGGACCGCGCCGCCGCCGCCTGATCCCCTCCCCCTGACGGGCAAGGCCCGGGCCCCCACGGGGCCCGGGCCTTCTTCATCGTTTCCGACCGGTGAGCTGCCACCAGCGGCGCCGGCGGGGAGTCCCCGCTGGGACCGGGGCGACCACCAGTGCGGTGACGGACCCGGGGGCGATTTCGGTGTGCCCGGCGTCGTGGATCAGTGGCCCGGCGCCCACGGCGGCCGCACCGGCCAGCAGTTCGACTTCCCCTTGCCACCCGACGCAGACCTGTGGGCCGGCCCGGAACCATTCGACGCTGGGTTCCGGCCCCAGTTCCATCACCCAGGCGAAGAGTGCGTGGGCCGCCTGGGCTGCCGCCTTCCCGGTGCTCATCCCCAGATCCCGGTTCAGCACGATCCTCGGCCGGTCACCGGGTCCTCCGGGCCCGCAGGCAGCCGGGTCCCGGAGACCTGGAGCCGGGCCAGCGTCCTGGGCAACGCATCCATCGGCAGCGGAGGCAGGGCCATGGCCCTGCCCCGGCCGTGGGTCGCTTCGACGGCTTCGGGGTGGGCGGCGGCGGTCTTCGCGTAGTTTTTGGCATCGGCCCGGCGCACCGATTTGCCGACGGGACCTGACAACCACCGCTCCCAGGCGGGATTGGAAGGGTCCCTGGCCCGGGCCATCACCGAGGCCAGCGCCACGGCGGCGAGGCCATCGGGCTCGGGGGCCGGGCTTTCGCGGTCCACGAGCAGGACAATGACCTGGACCAGGGCCGCGGAGGAGCCCGGGGTTTCTTCGCTCATGGGCGGGCGGCTTTCGTGATGGGAGGGTAGTTGACTCCACCGATGATGCCACACAGACGAACGACGCCGGCCCGGGGTCGGAACCCCGGGCCGGCGTCGTTGGACACGCTGCGGATCTAGATGATCGCGTCGCTGAGGTGGTCGGGCGTACCGAAACGGTGGGCCGTGATCGAGATCGCCTGTTCACGCAGGAACGGGAGCATCTCGACCCGCCCCGCGGCCACGACCGGGTGGTCGTAGATCGCGACGTCGGGTTTGCCCTGTGCCGCGGCGTAGGTGGCCCGCGACGAGGCGCCGATGTAGCGGATCCGGGTTCCGGAATCGGGGCCGGTCCGGCGTGCCAGACGCTCGACGTGTCCCTTCCACATCCGGTCGTCCTCGACCGCCACCTCGACGCCCTCGGAACGCAGTGCCGCCAGCACGCGGGCCGGCAGTTCGGTGGTGACGCTGACACTGATCCCCGCCCCCGGGCGTTCGGTGGTGCCGATCCGTCCGCTGGCCCCGGCGCTGGAGGTGGCCTTATGGGCGCGGAGCCCGGCAGCCACCACCCGCAACAGTTCGGCCATCCCGTGGCCGGAGGTGCCCTCCTCGTAGCGCACGGTCACCGGGACCGGACGATAGCGGAAGAGGTTGCGTTCGGCCTGCAGCATGGAGACGTCCTTGACGGCCCCGAACTCCTTGACCACCTGGTGGTAGTCGGTCGCCCGGGCGGTCTGCAGCCAGAGGAAGTCCTCGGCGGCGATGGCGTTGCCCGTCGCGGGACCGGCCTCGGCTGCGACGACCCCGAGGATGTCGCTGCCTCCGGCGACCTCCGCGTTCGAGGTGGCCGAGGTGTCGGTCCCCGTCGCGGTGCGCACGGTGGCGTGGGAGACGGCCGCATGGGATTCGGCCGCGGCTTCGGCCTCGGCGCTGACCGGGGCGTCGGCCCAGGAGCCCATGCCGACCAGGTAGTTCGGCCCACCGGCCTTGGTCCCGGCGCCGACGGCCGACTTCTTCCAGCCCCCGAACGGCTGCCGGCGCACGATCGCCCCGGTGATGCCGCGGTTGACGTAGAGGTTGCCGGCCTTGACGTTGTCCAGCCAGTACTCCAGCTCATCGGGGTCCAGCGAGTGGAGCCCGGTGGTGAGTCCGTACTCGATGTCGTTGACCATTTCGACGGCTTCTTCGAGGGTCTCGGCGGTCATGACCCCCAGGATCGGGCCGAAGTACTCGGTCAGGTGGTATTCGGAGCCACGCTGCACCCCGGTGCGCACCCCCGGGCTCCACAGTTGGCCGGTGTCGTCGAGTTGGCGCGGTTCCAGCACCCAGCGTTCACCGGCCCCCAGGGTGGTCAGCCCGCGCAGCAGCTTGCCCTGCGCCGGTTCGATGACCGGGCCCATCTGGGTTCCGGCGTCGTCCGGGTAGCCGACCTGTAGTGAACGGACGGCGTCGATGAGCTGGCTGTGGAAGCGCGGCGACTTGGCGACCGCGCCGACCATGATCACCAACGAGGCAGCCGAGCACTTCTGTCCGGCGTGGCCGAAGGCGGAGGCCGCGACGTCGCGGGCCGCCAGATCCAGGTCGGCCGAGGCCGTCACGATGAGCGCGTTCTTGCCCGAGGTCTCCGCCAGCAACGGCAGGTCCTCGCGGAAGGAACGGAACAGTTCGGCGGTTTCATACCCACCGGTGAGGATCAGCCGGTCGACGCTGGGATGCGAGACCAGCCGGGTGCCCAGATCGCGTTCGGAGAGCTGGACGAAGGAGAGCAGTTCGCGACCGATCCCGGCCGCGTCCAACGCCTCCCAGATGGCCTGGACCATGATGGCCCCGGAGCGCGCCGCCTGCTTGGCCGGTTTGATGACGACGCCGGAGCCGGCGGCCAGTGCCGAGAGGGTGGAACCGGCGGGGATGGCCACCGGGAAGTTCCACGGAGGGGTCACCACGGTCAGCCGTGAGGGGACGAACGTGGCCCCGTCGACGGTGTCCAACGCGCGGGCGGATTCGGCATAGAAGTGGGCGAAGTCGATGGCTTCGGAGACTTCCGGGTCGCCCTGGTCCAGGGTCTTGCCGCATTCGGAGGCCATGACCTCAAGTAGTTCACCGCGATGGGCGGCGAGCCGTTCGCCGGCGTGGTGCAGGACCGCGGCACGCTCGGCACCGCTGAGCCCGCCCCAGGATTCCGCTGCCGCGTGGGTGGCCGCGATGACGGCGTCGACCTCGTCGGTGGTGTTCAGCAGATGGGATTCGATGGTCTCGCGCCCCAGTGTGCTCTGCGGGACCCTGGCCAGGATGTCGTTGGCCCAGGCCCGGTTCCCGGCCAGATCGGGGTCGGTGTCGGGGGTGTTGGAGAACTTCCGTTCCCCCGAGGCGTATTCGGCGACCTCCGCGGCGGCTGCTTCGGTGTCGTAGCTGCCGCGGTCCTGGATGCGGTTCGGGGTGGGGACGACATCGCTCAGGTCCTCCAGGGAGGCCCGGAACCGGTCCGTCTCGCGTTCGAAGAGGGCTTCGTTCTCGTGCAGTTCGAAGACGGCCGACATGAAGTTCTCCTGGCTGGCCCCTTCTTCGAGCCGGCGGATGAGGTAGGAGATCGCCACGTCGAATTCCCCGGGGTGGACCACCGGGGTGTAGAGCAGCAGGGAGCCGACGTCGGCCTTCACGGCCGCTGCCTGGCCGGTGGCCATGCCCAACAGCATCTCGAAGTCGATGCCTTCGGAGATCCCGCGGGCCTTCGCCAGCAGGTGGGCCAGGGCGACGTCGAAGAGGTTGTGCCCGGCGATGCCCAGGTGCACGTTGGCGGTGCGCTCGGGACGCAGTGCGTAGTCGATCACTGCCTTATAGGAGGTATCCGTGGCCTGTTTGGAATGCCAGGTCGCGGCCGGCCAGCCGTGGATGTCGGCTTCCATGATCTCCATGGGCAGGTTGGCGCCCTTGACCAGGCGGACCTTCACCGGTGCGCCGCCGGAGCCGACGCGTTCGGCAGCGAACTCCTGGAGTTCGATCATCGCCGGCAGGGCGTCCGGCAGGTACGCCTGCAGCACGATGCCGGCTTCGACGTCCTTGAACTCGGGCAGGGCCATGAGCCGTTTGAAGACGGCCATGGTCAGGTCGAGGTCCTTGTATTCCTCCATGTCCAGGTTGATGAACTTGCGCGGGGAGGAATCGCGGGCCTGCCGGTAGAGCGGGGTCAGCTGCTCCACGATGTTCCCGACGGCCGTGTCGAAGTCCCAGTGGTTGTGCGGGGCGACGCTGGAGGAGACCTTCACGGACACGTAGTCCACGTCGGGGCGGCGCAGGAGCCGGGAGATGCCCGCCAGCCGGCGACCGGCCTCCTTCTCGCCGAGGATGGCCTCGCCGAGCAGGTTGATGTTCAGCCGCACGTCCTCCTGCTGGATCTTCTCGATGGCCGGACCGAGTTTGGCATCGGTGGCATCGACGATCAGGTGGCCGACCATCTGGCGCAGGACGCGACGGGCGACGGGGATCACGACCCCGGGCAGGGCGGGGGCCATGGCCCCTCCGAGGGCGACGGCGGAACGCATGTACCAGGGCAGGAAGGAGGGGACCTTCGGGGCCAGTGCCCGCAGGTTCCGGGCGGCGACATGCAGGTCCTCCGGGCGGATCACCCCGTCGACGAAGCCGACGGTGAAGTCCAGACCCTGCGGATCCTTCAGCACTCCGGCCAGTTGGCGGGCCGAGGCATCGACGGGTTGTTTGGAACCTTCGGTCAGCCAGTGGCGGACCAGGGCAATGGCGTCGTCGGCCAGGTCCCGAGGGGAAATGGGGTCCGTCCCGACGGAAGGAGAAGTAGTGGTCACGTCAGTGATGCTCCTAGCAGAAAACGACCGGTGGGGAACCGGCCTGCGCGACATGGGGCAGAGTCCCCCACGAAGTAAGTATCCAACGCCCATGAGTTAAGGAAAAGCGACGAATAGTGAAGGATGATGTTAAGCGGAAGTGAATCGACGATGAATCGTGAAAGGGGTCACCATGCTGGAGGTCAGGAGGCTGCGCCTTTTACGGGAATTGAGCATCCGCGGCACGGTATCCGGGGTCGCCGCGGCGCTGAATTACAGTCCGTCGGCTGTCTCACAACAGTTGTCCCTGCTCGAGAAGGAAGCCGGGGTGGCACTCCTGCGCCGTAGCGGTCGGATGTTGGCCCTCACCCCGCAGGCGCAGGTCCTGGTTGCACACACCACCGAGTTGCTCGCGGCGCTGGAACGCGCCGAAGCCGCCCTGTCCAGCACCCTGCCGGCGATCTCGGGGACCGTGCGGCTGGCCATGTTCCAAAGTGCCGTACTGGCCCTGATGCCAGCCGCACTGGAGGCCTTGCGCACCGACCATCCGGGAATTCGCGTGGAAATGACCCAACACGAACCGGAAACGGCACTGCATGAGACCTGGGCCCGCGATTTCGACCTGGTGGTCGCCGAACAGTATCCGGGCCATGCGGCCACCCACTACCACGGGCTGGACCGGCAACCGCTGGCACTGGACTCCATCCGGTTGGGGGTGGCGGCCGAGGCGACCGGCCCCTCGGCGGTCGATGCCCTGGAGCAGGCCGCCACCCTGCCCTGGGTCATGGAACCGCGCGGCACCGCCTCGCGGCACTGGGCCGAGCAGCTTTGCCGGACCGCGGGCTTCGAACCGGATGTCAGATACGAATCGGCCGATCTGCAGGCACATATCGCCCTCGTGGAGTCCGGGCAGGCGGTGGCCCTGCTACCTGATCTGGTCTGGGCCCACCGTGAACCGCGGCTGCGACGCCTCGAAGTCCCCTCACGCCCCTGGCGGACGACCTTCACCGCCGCCCGGGAATCCAGCACCCAGAACCCGGCCATCGCCGCGGTCCGCAAAGCCCTGGAGGACCAGGCGGACTCCTTGGCCCGGAACACCCCCCATGTGGTCACGGAAAGATAACACCCCCGTGACGCCAATCACACAGATCATTGACAATGCCCTACTCTGAGAAGCACACACTCGCATCGCCCGGTGGTTGACAAAGGTTGACAGCTGGCCGGACGTACCTTTCCGGGGACTCCTCGGACGCACATTCCACCTTCCAGCCAAACGAGGAACACCATGTCTGAACAAGCATTCCAGCTTGTGGCCATCGTCATATATCTCGCCGCAATGCTCGGGATCGGCTACTACGCCTACCGCCAAACCTCCGACCTCGACGACTACATGCTCGCGGGCCGCGGACTCCGCCCCGGGGTCGCCGCACTCTCCGCCGGCGCCTCCGACATGTCCGGCTGGCTGCTGCTGGGCCTTCCCGGTGCCATCTACGCCTCCGGGCTGATCGAAGCCTGGATCGCCATCGGCCTGACCGTCGGCGCCTGGTTGAACTGGAAGTTCGTCGCCCCGCGCCTGCGCTCCTACACGGAGATCTCGCAGAACGCGATCACGATTCCCAGCTTCTTCGAGAAGCGGCTCAAGGATAATTCGCACGTGCTGCGCATCGCCGCCTCGGCGATCATCCTGGTCTTCTTCACCTTCTATGTCTCCTCCGGCATGGTCGCCGCAGGCAAGTTCTTCGAGAGCTCCTTCGGCTGGAACTACACCATCGGCATGGTCACCGTGGCCGTGATCACCCTGGGCTACACGCTCTTCGGCGGCTTCATCGGCGCTACCCTGACCGATGTCGCCCAGGGACTGCTGATGTTCGTTGCCCTGATCACCGTGCCGATCGTGGGCGTGATCGCCACCGGCGGCATCGGTGCCACGGTCGACGGCATCAAGGCGGCCCAGCCCGGCGCACTGAACCTCTTCGATGGATTCGGTGTGGAGCCGACCGGGCTCTGGCTGCTGGGCATCATTTCCGCCGCGGCCTGGGGCCTGGGCTACTTCGGCCAGCCGCACATCATCGTCCGGTTCATGGCACTGCGGAGCCCCGCCGACGCCAAGGCCGGCCGCCGGATCGGCGTCAGCTGGATGGCCATCTCGGCCCTCGGCGCCGTGGCCACCGCCCTGGTCGGCATCGCCTACTTCGCCGACGACCCGGCCAAGGAAATCACCGACCCGGAGACGGTCTTCCTGCTGTTGAGCCAGATCTTCTTCCACCCCTTCCTCGCCGGCCTGGTGCTGGCGGCGGTGCTGGCGGCGGTCATGTCCACGATCTCCTCGCAGCTCATCGTCTCCTCCTCCGCCTTGGTGGAGGACCTCTACAACATCGTCGGCCGGGAATCGACGCCCAAGAAGCAGGTCGCACTGGGCCGGGCCGGCGTGCTGGTGATCGCCGTGATCGCCTTCCTCATCGCCCTGGACCGCGAGGCCAGCGTGCTGGATCTGGTGGCCTTCGCCTGGGCCGGCTTCGGCGCGGCCTTCGGCCCGCTGGTGCTGCTGAGCCTGTACTGGCGCAAGCTGACGAGCACCGGCGCCTTGAGCGGCATGATCGTCGCCGCGGCCACCGTGTTCATCTGGGGCAAGACCCCCGTGTTGACGGAGAACCTGTACGAGATCATCCCGGCGTTCATCCTCAACGTCGTCGTTGCCGTCGTCGTCTCGAAGATGACGGCGAAGCCCAACGAACTCATCGACGAGGAGTTCTCCGCCATGGAGGGCCAGGTGGCAGCAAAGCCCCGCCAGGCCTCCACCAAGTAGAAGCAGGCGACCGCCGACGGCGGCATGCCACCAGCGTCCCGGATTCCGGGATGCCGGTGGCATGCCGCCGTCGTCTTTCCCGAGGGGGTGGACGGCTCGTGGCGGACCTCACGGACGCGATGTGACGACAAATCTGGTCCAGAGCGATTTTTGTCAATTCTTGCTGCTAATATTTCGATACGTACCCCGGAGACAGCATGTCCCCGGGGCAAACCGCCCACGCCACGTGGGAACGTAAAGGAGGAATATCGTGCTGCATTTCCTGGCTTTTCTACTTCTTGGACTGATTGCCGGTGCCATCGCGAAGGCGATCCTGCCCGGTAGGCAGGGAGGCGGCTGGATCGCCACCCTCATCCTCGGCGTCATCGGCGCCATGCTGGGTGGTTGGATCGGCGGCGAGTTGTTCAACGCTAATACAGGCCAATTCTTCAGCATCGTTTCCTGGATCTGGGCCATCATCGGTTCGTTGATCGTTCTGGTCATCTGGGGCTTCATCACAGGGCGCCGCAAGGCCTAGGCCATAGCGGCAACACCGACGAAGGTGGCCATCCCGCACGGGGTGGCCACCTCACGCGTTAACGCCCCTTTTCATGGCCCCTGTTTGTCCGGTGGTTCGCGGCTAAGCTGAAACCATGGCCTGGAACCGCACGCAAGAGCATGTGCTCGCCCTGGCGCCGGACGATGTCTGGCGCATCATCTCCGATCCCGCCCGCCTGCCCGACTGGAACCCCGCGGTCAGGTCCCTGGTCCCCGCCCACGACGGCGCCCTGGTTCCGGGCAGCCGGCTGGCCTTCACCCCGAATCCCCCGTTGCTGGGCGCGGTGCATTCGCGGACGGCACCGGATGCGGTGGTCACACGCAACCAGGCGGGGGTCTCCTTTGCCTGGCGCCAGCCGCAGCCCGGTGGTGGCCTGCTGGTGCATTGGGAGATCGCCGAGCATCCAGCCGGGACCCTGCTGACCCAACGGGTCGCCATCGAAGGCCACGGGTCCTGGCTGTTCACCGAGTCGAACGCCAAGCCGCTGGCCTCGCACTTCGCGGAGAATTGTGCCCGGCTCTACCGATTGGCCGGCGGAACCCCGGATCCGTCCCACCGGATCGTCATTGCCGGCGGCAGCGGCTTCCTCGGCATCCGGTTGGCCGCAGATCTCCTCTGCCACGGCCTGGACCCCGTGATCCTCACGCGGAGTCCCGACCCCGTCTCTCCGTTCCGCCAAGTCCGTTGGGATGGGCACAGCCAGGGCGCCTGGACCACCGAACTGGACCCTGCCGAGGGCAGCGTCAGCCTGGTCAACCTGGCCGGACGGCTGGTGGATGCCCGCCCCACGGCAGAGAACATCGCCGAACTGCGCGACTCGCGGGTCGATGCCACCCGCGCACTCGTCCAGGCCAGCCGGAAACACGAGGTCCCGCTGGACCACTGGGTCCAGGCCAGCACGACCGCCATCTACTCCGATGCCGGTGATGAACGGCTCACCGAGGACTCCCCCTTGCCCGAGGCCACGGCCGCCCTGCCGCAGATGACCGGTGTCGCCCGGCCCTGGGAGGAGGCACTGAACGGCGCCCGGGCCCTCCGGTCCACCATCCTGCGCACCGGCGTCGTCCTGGAACAGGAGAGTCCTGCCTTCGACCGGTTGTCCCTGCTCGCCCGCACCGGACTGGGCGGCCCGGTCGGCTCGGGCGTCCAATGGGTCAGCTGGATCCATCTGACCGATTGGCTGCGCATCGTGCGGGCCGGCCTCGGACTGGAGCCCGGGATCGATCTGGATGAAGGGGTCGTGATCGCCGCTTCCCCGGCTCCGGTCCGCAATGCCGGGTTCATGGCGGCACTGAGATCCGTGCTGGCGCCGGGCCCGTTGAAACGTTTCTCACTGGCCACCCCGGAACCGATGCTCAAACTCGGCGCGGCCGCCCTCCGCACCGACCCCGCCCTGGGTCTGACCGGACGGCATGCGACGTCGAACCGGCTGCCCCGGGCCGGGTTCGCCTTCACCTATCCCGAACTCGATGGCGCACTCGCGGCCATCACCGGTTAGTCCGCCATGCTCCGCTACGCGTACATGGACTCACCGATCGGTCGGATCCGGCTCTCCGCCACCGGGAAGGGGTTGGCCGGCGTCCACATGGAAGACCATGCCCACCAGCCCGCGGGGCCGCCGGAAGGCACCGAGGTCTCCGATTCCGCGCCCTGCCCGATCATCGGGCAGGGCATCGACGAACTCGGCGAATACTTCGCCGGCACCCGAACCCGTTTCGACGTGACCCTGGATCCCTCCGGCACCGACTTCCAGCAGCGGGTCTGGGCCCTGCTGCGCACCATCGACCATGGGACGACGCGCAGCTACGGGGATCTGGCCGCCGCACTCGGTGACCCTCATTTGTCCCGCGCCGTCGGTACCGCCAACGGACGTAACCCGCTGTCGATCATCGTCCCCTGTCATCGCGTCATCGGCGCCGATGGGTCGATGACCGGCTATGGCGGAGGGGTCGACCGCAAACTCTTCCTGCTCCGGCTCGAGGGCGTCCTGCCGTCGGCCGAGGACCAGCCCCCGTTGTTCTGACGCCCGAGGAGGCACCATGCGTACCGTCGCCATTGTCTACTACGGCCGCCACGGCCCCAGCCGCGCCTATGCCCAGGCACTGGAGAATGCCCTGCGCGGTGCGGGGAACCTGGCCGAACAGATCCAGGTGCGTGACGCCGCGGCCAACGACGTCGTCTTCTACGACGGGCTGGTCCTGGTCGGGCCGCCACTCTTCGGCCGCCTGCATGGCCTGGCCCTGGCCCGCGCGCTCGCCCCCGAACGCCGTAGCGCCGTCGTGGTCCTCGGCGGAAACCGGCCGGCGGAACACTACCGGAAGCTGTTCCGTCCGGCCGAGCGCCCCAGCATCTCCTTCTTCCAGGAGCAATCCCACCAGGACACCTCGGTGGTCTTTTCCACGGTGGCCCCGGTGGTGGACTGGGCCAGGAAGCTCTAGGAACGGCCACGGCCTACCGTGGAGTCACCAGTTCCCCCGAAATCAAGGAGACCACCGATGACCAACACCGATCCTCCCGGAACCACGCAGGAACTGGACCTGCGGGAACTGGATGCCCCCGAGCGCCACCGGCACGTCCTGGAACGGTATGCGCAGCTGCCGGTCGAGGCGTCCCTTCTTCTGGTCGACGACCGCGACCCGCACGACCTGCGCCACGAGTTCGAGTCCGAACACCCGGGCAGCCACGAGTGGGAGCAGCTGGCCTCCGGCCCCGGACGGTGGCGTATCCGCCTCACGAAAATGGCCAGCACCCCGCTGCCTCGGTTGCTACTCGACACCCGGGCCGTGGCCGGGCGAACGGGCGAACCCGGGGTCTCGGGAGCGGTGTGGAACATTCCGGCCCGCGAACGCGACCTCGACTCGAACATCATCTCCCTGGAGCCTGGAGGCTCCATCGACGCCTACGCCGGCCCCGAACTCGATGTACTCATCCACGTCCTGGGCGGCGAGGGCACCCTGGGCACCGAACGCGGGGACGTCCCGCTCTCCCCCGGGTCGCTGGTCTGGTTGCCCCGCCGGTCCCGGCGGTCATTCGCGGCCGGGCCGGGCGGGCTGCGCTACCTCACGGTGCATCAGCGCCGGCAGTCACTGGTGCTGCGGACCACGCGTCCCGACGCCCCGGCCTGACCCCTCCTCAGGGTGCCGGTGCGGCCGCGGCCCGCCCGCCGGCCCGGAGCTGCACCAACGTCAGATCCACCAGCGGAGTGTCCACCTCCACGGCGCGGGCCCGCACCTGGAGGTCCCCCAGGATGTGTTCGGCCTCCGTGGCGTGTCCGGAGACCACATCACGGTAGAGCGAGGAAACGAACGCCGAACCGGGATCGGTGAGCAGACCGACGGCCTGGTCGTGGCTGGCCGTCTGCGTGCGATGCCCGGCCGCCGCGGCGACGGCCTCGGTTTCGGCGATCGCGGCATCGATATGGGCCCGCCCCCCGGCGGCGAGGATGTTGCCGACACTGTTGCGGAACAGGCAGGTGACGACCCCGGCGGCGGCAATGAACACCCACTTGTCCCAGAGCGCCTGCAGCACGTCGTTCGTTTCGAAGAGCTCCAGCCCGGGGACCCGCAGCGTGTCGGAGATCCGTGCAGGCACGGCACTGCCGTCGAAGGTGCCGATGGTCATGGTGGCCAGGTCCGTCATTTGCCGCACGGAACCCTCCTCGCCCAATGCGGCAATGATCTTCACCAACCCGCCCAGCGGGATTCCGGCCGGCAGGGACCGGATCAGGTCGATATGGCGCATCCCGTTGAGGAAGGGGACGACGGTGGTCCCGGTGCCGATGAACGGGGCCGCGTCGTCCAGGGCGGCGTCGAGGCCGGTGGCCTTCACGGCCAGCAGGACCAGATCGAATTCCCCGGCGGACTGACCGGCCGTGATGACCTGGACGGGCAGGACCCGGTCACCGTCCGGGGCCATGAACCGCAGCCCCCCGCGGCGGAGTTCTTCGGCCCGGGCGGCCCGGACCAGATAGGTGACGTCACGGCCTGCTTCCAGCAGTCGTGCACCAAAAGCACCACCGGTGGCCCCGGCGCCTACGATCAGTATCCTCATATCGACAGTATCCCCCACCCCCATGCCAGAATGTCCGAATGGACTTGAGTTACTTCTGGACCGGCTGGGAGCCGGTCATACATACCCTGCTCATCGGCATCGTCGGCTATCTCGTGCTGGTGATCCTGCTCCGGGGGACCGGGCCGCGCACCATGGCGAAAATGACGCCGTTGGACTTCGTCATCGCCGTCACCCTGGGGTCCACCTTCGGCCGCACCGTCACGGCGGTCGATGTCAGTCTCGCCCAGGCGGTGGCAGCACTGGTGCTGCTCGTCGGGGTGCAGTGGGCCCTGGCAGGTCTCCGGGCGCGCTGGAACGTCATGCGCCGTGTCCTGGACTCACCCCCGGTGCTGCTCTACTACAACGAGGAACTGCAGCACCGGGCGTTGCGCCGCCACCGGTTGACGGAAGCCGATGTGCACACCGCTGCCCGGCAATCGGGGCAGGGGTCCCTGGCGGACGTCCAGGCAGTGGTCCTGCAACAGGACGGCTCGCTGGGAGTCATCACCCGTTCCGCGATGGGCGACGGCTCCAGCATCCTGCCCTACGCCGAGCGCGAGGGTGAAGGCCACTAACCCGGGAAAGACAAAAAGGGCTTCCCGATTCCAATGAACCGGGAAGCCCTTTTCCTGTGGTGGAGGTAAGGGGATTCGAACCCCTGACCTTCTGCATGCCATGCAGACGCGCTACCAACTGCGCCATACCCCCGCAGGTCGTCCCCACCGTCGGCTTCCGACGTCCGGGACGATTCAATAATCTACAGCACCGGCCCCGTGATGCGCCAATCGGGGCCTCCCACGCGGGAGCGCCACCGGCAGGAGCGCCCCTCCCCTTCACAAGCCCGCGCTGCGGCAGCAGGATGGGTGGAGGACACCACCGTGTCCGTTCCCCCGGACGAAGGGCACCACCATGAGCATCGGAATGACCCCCTACTTGAGCTTCGGCGGCAATGCCCGTGAAGCCATGGAATTCTACAAATCAGTTTTCGGCGGCGAGCTGAGCGTGCTGACCTTCGCCGAGGGCATGGGCGAAAAGGATCCGGAACAGAGCCAAAAAGTCATGCACTCCTCGTTGTTCCTCGAACGGGGCATCCACCTGATGGCCAGTGATCCGGGCCCGGGATGCGATCCCACCCCGAACGGGACCATCTCGCTGAGTTCGGACGGGTCCGAGGGCGGCGACGGGGACACCCTGCGCGGCTGGTGGGACCGGCTCGCCGCCGACGCCACCATCACCATGGCACTGGAAGAAGCCCCCTGGGGCGATTCCTTCGGACAACTGACCGATGGGTTCGGCATCAACTGGATGTTCAACATCACGGCCGCCCACGGCTAGGCCCCGGGCCGCCTTCCGGCCCCGGAGGGTGCTGGCTGTTCCGGAGGGGACCAGGACCAGTAGGCTGAAAACGGTGGACCAGGCCACCTCGTCCAGGTGCTTCGCCTGCCGTGGCAGCCCCACGGCCCGCGTCCCGACCATCTCTCAAGAAAGCCGCCATGCGCACAGAATCCCGGGACCGCACGAACCCTGCCCCGAAATCGCCCAAACTGGTCTACGCGGTCAGTGCCATCGCAGCGGTCGGGGGTTTCCTCTTCGGCTACGACACCGGGGTGATCTCCGGGGCCCTGCTGTTCATCAACGACGACTTCTCCCTGACACCGCTCACCGAAGGCGTGGTCGTCAGTTCCATCCTCGTCGGGGCGATCATCGGCGCCGTGGGATGCGGGCCCCTCGCGGACCGTCATGGACGGAAGAACACCATCATCGCCGCGGCAACCGTCTTCACGATTGGTGCACTGTTGGCGGCCTTCGCCCCCACGGCGGAACTACTGGTCGTCGCCCGCCTGGTCCTGGGTCTGGCGGTCGGGGCCGCGTCGGTGCTGGTTCCGCTCTTCATCGCCGAAGCAGCACCCCCGGCGATCCGCGGTCGGCTGGTTTCGGCCAACCAGCTGCTCATCACCATCGGCATCCTGGCTGCCTACCTGACCAACGCACTGTTCGCCTACGACGGCGGATGGCGGTGGATGTTCGGTCTGGGCGTGATTCCGGCGATCGTGTTGGGCGTGGGGATGCTCTTCCTGCCGGAGACCCCCCGGTGGCTCTTCGAGAAGGGGCGGACCGAGGAGGCCCGCACCGTATTGGGCCGGCTCCGGGACCCGCAGACGGCCGATACCGAGTTCCAGGAGATCCACCGGTCCCTGCATGAGGACCTCGAACCCAAGTCCACACTGCGCGACCTCACCACTCCGTGGGTCCGGCCGGCGCTGATCGCCGGCATAGGCGTGTCCATCTTCGGCCAGGCCAGCGGCATCAACAGCGTCATCTACTACGCCCCGACGATCTTCAACTCCACCGGGCTCGGAGCCTCCACCGCCATCCTGGGCACCGTGGGCATCGGGGCCGTGAACGTCGTCATGACCATCGTCGGCATGTCCCTGGTGGACAGGATCGGGCGTCGCATCCTGCTGATGAGCGGATTCGCCGTCATGAGCATCACGCTCCTCGTCCTCGGCTTCGTGCTCCACGGCGACAGCCTGGACCCCTCGGCCGGGTGGATCGCCATGGTGTGTCTGGCCGTCTACATCGCCGCCTTCGGCGCCAGCGTCGGCATCGTCGTCTTCGTGCTGCCCTCCGAGGTCTACCCGCAGCGGATCCGCGGCTCGGCCATGAGCGCCACCCTGATGTGCAACTGGGGCATGAACTTCGTGGTGTCGCTGACCTTCCTGTCCCTGTTCGACGCGCTCGGCAAGTCGTGGACCTTCTGGCTCTATGCCCTCATCTGTGCGCTGGGCTGGCTCTTCGCCGTCAAGCTCGTTCCCGAGACCAAGGGACGCAGCCTGGAGGAGATCGAGTCCTGGTCACGGGCGCGGGCGAACTGATGCCCCCTGGGGTCTAGTTGGGCCCGGCGGCCGGGATTTGCGCCGCGGCCGCCTCGGCGGCCGCCCGGACCTTGAAGACCCGGGCGGTCAGCAGTGCCAGGCACAGACCCAGCAGGGCCAGGCCTGCCCCCAGGAAGGCCGGGGCCTGGTAGCCGAAGCCGAGTTTGATCACCACGGCACCCAGGGCCGCACCGAGGGCGTTGGCGACATTCAGCGCCGAGTGGTTCAACGAGGCCGCCAACGATTGGGCCTTCGGCGCCGAATCCATGAGCAGGGCCTGCAGGCTCGGCACCAGGATGGAGCCGGTACCGCCGAGGATGAAGACCAGGATCAGGGCGGGCACCGGGTAGGGCGAGAGGACCCCGAAGGCGCTCATGAACACGACCATGGCCGAGGTGGCGATGTAGATGCTGCCATGGACCGACCAGTCGGCCAGCCTCCCACCCAGCAGGTTCCCCAGGACCATCCCGATCCCGTAGAGGCTCAGGACCAGCGGGACGGCCCCTTTTTCCAGACCGGTGACATCGGTCAGGGTCGGTGAGATGTAGGAGTAGACGGCGAAGAAGCCCCCGAAGCCGACGATGCCGGTGGCCATCGCCAACCAGACCCGTCCGCTGCGCAACGCGGACAGTTCCCGGCGGATGCTCGCCCCCTCATGGATCGGGTTGTAGGGGACCCAGAGGCGGATGCAGATCAACGTCAGGACACCGACCAGGGCCACCGAGGCGAACATCCACCGCCACCCCAGCTGCTGACCCAGCCAGGTCACCGCGGGCACCCCGAGGACGTTGGCCACCGACAGGCCCATCATGACCCAGGCGATCGCCCGGCCACGCATGGTGGCGGGGACCAGGTTCCCGGCGAGGATGGCGGCGAGTCCGAAGTAGGCCCCGTGGGGCAGCCCGGAGAGGAAGCGGGTCACCAGCATCGAATCGTAGGTCGGGGCCAGGAACGAGGAGAAGTTGGCGAGGGTGAAGAACACCATCAGCCAGGACACCATCGTCTTATGCGCCACCCGGGCCCCCAGGGCGGTCAGCAGCGGGGCCCCGACCACGACGCCGAGGGCGTAGGCGGAAATCATCAGCCCCATGTCGGCGTTGCCGACACCGAGGTCCGTTGCCCCCTCCTGGAGCAGGCCCATGATGGCGAACTCGGTGGTGCCGATGCCGAATCCGCCCAACGCCAGCGAGACCATGGCAATGAACAGGGGACGCCCGGTAAGCATGGTGTTATGTGGCGGGTGGGTCATGCGGCGGTTCCTACCTTCGGGGTTCTGCGGTGGAGGGTGACCGGCCAGGTGTCTCTTTGCCGTCCGTGGCGCGTATCGACCACAACAGTCTATGGACCCCGTTCCATTCCCGCACCATCGACGACGCGGAGCCCCGCCCCGGGGCTCAGAGGTCGGCCAGTTCCACCCCGGTGTCGGCCAGCCGCTCCTCAGCCACCGTGCGGCCCACGATGGAACGCAGGGTGTCGTTGACATCCCAGATGTTCACGTTCATGGCCGCCGTAACGACGCCTTCCTCGAGCCAGAAGGCAATGAACTCCCCCGAGTCCAGGCTCCCCCGGACGACGGCCTGGGCACCGGGCCCGGCATGCCCGACGTATTCCATGCCCAGATCGAACTGGTCGGTGAAGAAGTAGGGCAGCCAGTCGTAGCGGTCCGCATGCTTCAGGATGGTCTTGGCCGCGAGTTCACCTTGCCGGATGGCGTTGTCCCAGTGCTCGACCCGCAGCCGGCCCAATTTGGTGTTCACCGCGTTGGCGAGGTCCCCGGCGGCGAGGATATCGGGATCGCTGGTGCGCAACGACCCGTCCACCAGCACCCCGTTGTCGGTTTCGAGCCCGGCGGCCTCCGCCAGGGAGGTGGCCGGGACGGCGCCGATGGCAATGAGCACGACGTCGGCCGGCACCTCGCCGTCCGAGGTGTCCAGGCCGGCGGCCCGTCCGTCCCGTTCGATGATGCCCTTCACCTGGGTGCCCAGGCGCAGCTGGACCCCGTTGCTGCGGTGCACCTCCGCGAAGTGTGCGCCGATCTTTTCGCCCATGACGTTTTCCAGCGGCGTGTTGTTCGGGGCGACCACGGTCACTTCCATCCCGGCCTGCCGGGCGCTGGCGGCGACTTCGAGGCCGATCCAGCCGGCCCCGACGACGGCGAGGCGCCCTCCGGCGGCCAGGGCGTCCTTAAGAATCTGCGCATCGCCCAGCCGGCGCAACATCATCACCCCGGGCAGATCGGTCCCGGGCAGGTCGAGGTGACGCGAATCGGCGCCGGTGGCCAACAGCAACTGGCCATAGGGGAACTCATCCCCCGAATCCAGCCGCACCACATGACGTTGACGGTCGATCTCGGAGGCGTGCCCACCGAGCACCAGGTTCACCTCGTGCGCGGCGTACCATTCGGCGTCGTGCTCGACGCCTGCCTCGGCGTCCTGCTTGCCCTGGAGGAACTCCTTGGACAGCGGGGGACGCTCATAGGGCGGGGTCGCCTCATCGGCGATCAGGGTGATGCTCCCGGAGTACCCCTGCTCGCGCAGGGTCTGGGCGGCATGCGATGCCGCGAGTCCCCCACCGATGATGACCGTACCGTCCGATGTTGCCATGATGACCTCCCGGCTGATGCTGCTTTTCCCCGGTATGGGGACTCCTTCCTTCAACGTAGGCCCGTCCCCGTCGGGGTGCAAGCACCGGTGGGATCAGGCCTGCTCGTGCGGGTACCCCAGCGCCCGGTGGGATCAGGCCTGCTCGTGCGGGTACCCCAGCGCCCGGTGCTGGAATTCGAGGATCGCCGGGTTGGCGACCGCACCGTCCCGGATCTCGATGGCCCGGGTGACGGTTTCGCTGTTTCCCCAGGCGTCCGGACCGCCCATGACCAGGGGCAGGAACGGCAGAAGTGCCTCGCTGATCTCCCAGCTGGCCGAGTTCCAGAGATAGGACGGGCTGTGGTCCACCGCGTAGTAGTCGATGTTCTTTCCAACGGTGAACATCGGCTCCGCGAAGGTGGTGGGACGGGCCCAGTCGAAGCCCATTCCCGCGTCGCAGGAGACGTCGATGATCAGGCTGCCCGGTTCGAACGCCCCCAGGTCCTCCGTGCGCAGATACAGCAACGGGTCGTTGGGGTCCTGCAAGGTGCAGTTCACCACGATGTCGCTTTCGGCCAGGAACGGTGCCAGCGGGACCCGCCCCCGGTCATCGGTGATGACCTCGGAGAGGTAGGGGCCGCCGTCGTGGTCGAATTGGATCATCTGTGCGGCGTGGATCGGCGCCGCCACCGAGGCGACCTTGCGGTTGGTGAGCACCCGGATGTCGCTCACCCCGTGGGCCTTCAGCGCGGTGACCGCACCCCGGGCGGTGGCCCCGAAACCGATGACGACGGCGGTGAGCCGGCGCCCGTAGTCCCCGGTGACCCCGGTCAGGGCCATCGAATGGATGACCGAGCTGTAGCCGGCGAGCTCGTTGTTCTTATGGAAGACATGCAGGGAGAACCCGCCGTCACCGGCCCAGTGGTTCATGGCTTCGAAGGCGATCAGCGTCAGCTTCTTGTCGATGGCCAGCTGGGTCATTTCGCGGTCCTGGACGCAATGCGGCCACCCCCAGAGCGTCTGGCCTTCGTGCAGGTCCTCGAGGTCCCGGGCCTGCGGTTTGGCCAGCAGGACCGTATCGGCGGCATCGATGACAGCGGTACGGTTCGATACCCCGCGAACCAGGGTGGTCAGATCGGCGTCGGAATATCCGAACCTCTCCCCGTAGCCCTCCTCCAGGACCATGCGGGCCCGCAATGCCGGATCGATGCGTTCCAGGTGCGCGGGGTGGATGGGGACGCGATGCTCGTCGACTTTTCGCGATATGCCCAGTACGCCCAGAACGGGTTCCTTCTCAGTTGCCATGGTCCACATCCCTTATCGGGGCGCCGCCCTGGCGCCATTGGCCTTAGGCTACACCGCAGCCGGGCCCACGGTCCCCGGTCCTAGACTGGCACCATGGGGAAGCCAACATGACCGTGGTCATCGCGTTCATCGCCAACATCCTGGTGGCGATCGCGAAGTCGGTGGCTGCCGTGGTGACCGGCTCGGCCTCCATGGTCGCGGAGGCCGCCCACTCCTGGGCCGATGCGGGAAACGAGATCTTCCTGCTCATCGCCGACCGGCGTTCGGCCCGCCCGAAGGACTCAAGGCACCCGCTGGGTTTCGGGCGGGAAGCCTACGTCTGGTCGATGTTCGCCGCCGTGGGGATCTTCACCGCCGGCGCCGTCTTCTCGATCATGCACGGGCTCCAGGAACTCAGCAACCCGGCCCCCGTGGAGTCCCCCGGGATCGCCTTCCTCATCCTGGGGCTGGCCTTCCTGATCGAGGGCACCTCCTTCACCCAGGCCGTGGTGCAGGCCCGGCGCAAGGCCCAAGCGCAGGGCACCTCGACGTTCGAGCTGGTGCTGCGGACCTCCAATACGACCCTGCGGGCCGTGGTGGCGGAGGACTTCGCCGCCCTGATCGGTCTCCTCGCCGCCGGCACCGGCATCTACCTCCACCAGGTCACCGGCGATGCCCGATGGGATGCGGCCGGCTCGATCGTCATCGGCGTGCTGCTGGCCGTCGTGGCGTTGGTGCTCATCGACAGGAACCGGTTGTTCCTGATCGGCGCCAGTTCCACCCCGGAAATCCGGGCGCGGGTCGGCCGGGCCCTGCAGCGGCATCGGGAAATCGAGCGGGTCACCTACCTGCATCTGGAATACATCGGACCGGACCGGCTTTTTCTGGTCGCCGAAGTGGATCTGGTGGGAAACGATCCGGAGGAGGACGTGGCCCGGCAGATGCGCCGGCTCGAACGTGAGCTCGAAGCCCATGAAGGCATCGAAACAGCCGTGTTGTCGCTCTCGGTCAGCGACGAGGCGTCACTGGAGTTCTAGGCCTCACGCCAGCGGGTGATTCCACCGGTCCACGCCGGGAATCCGGCACCATCTACCGAGGCGATGTTCAGTGCTGCGGCCATCGCCGGCCCCTGGTCCTCCAGGTGTTTGCGTCCGGCCCGGGCCATCGCCGAGAGCAGGCGTGTCTGGGCCGGATCGGTGGACAGCCCGGGGGCCTCCTGCCCTCCTTCGGGGGCCGGGGCGATGGCGTCCCGGCGGGGCGGCTCCTGCAGGCTTTCGACCACGGCCTGGAACAGCGGGGACGCCAGCCCCGCCTTCTCGGCGGCCCGTTCAACGGAGATGGCTGACATCCCCCCGACCACCAGGTCCCGTGCGGTGTCCCGGGCGGCCGCCAGGAGGTCCGCTCCCATCCGCCGGGCCATTTCCGGGGCGCTCATCCGCGCATCCTCGCCGACTTCGTCGTCCGCCACCGCAGCGGTTCCCGCGGCGGCAGGAGTCTGGGCAGCGGCGGAGGTCACCGCATCGGGAACGGCACCGGTGGTCGCGTCGATGGCCTGGCGTCCGGCCGCCTTGCGGTCGGTGTGCCGCAGGCCGATCATCGCCGTGGAGACCGGCGAAACGACGGTCTGCGTGTAGTAGCGGGCCTCGATGGCGGTGGCTGTCTCCACGTCGACCTGTGCCCCTTCCACGGCGGCGGCGAGGATGGCGCGTGGCGCCGGGTTGTGCAGCGCGTCCGGGCGGCCGCGCAGTCGGGCGGGCAGGAACTGCAGGATCTCGGTCAACGCGTTCCGGCCGGGTCCGGTGGGAACCTGCGGTGCCCCGTCGGGAATGACGTAGCCCTCGGCGTCCCAGGGCTGGCGCGCCACGGGATGCTCCCGGATCCACCGTCGTGCTGCCGGCAGCAGGTGTTCCTCGGTCTCGAGCGACTCGTCGATGATGCCCAGTTGGAGCCCGTCCCGGGCGCCCACGATGGTTCCGCTGAGCAGCAGTTCGTCCAGGGCGCGTTCGATGCCGAGCAGCCGGGTGGTGCGCAGGACGCCTCCGGCGCCCGGGCAGATCCCGAAATCGACTTCGGGCAGACCGAACCTGTTGCCGGGGGCGTCCACGGCGATGCGGTGGTGGGTGGCCAAGGCCAGCCCCAGGCCGCCGCCGATGGCCGCCCCGTTCAGTGCGGCCACGACGGGGACCCCGGTCGTTTCCAGGCGGCGCAGCAACCGGCCCCACCCCCGGGCCAGCTCATCCACCGTCCGGGCATCCGCGGCGGTCGCCGCGGCCATCGCCTCCAGATCGGCGCTGGCGCAGAAACTGCTCTTCGCCGAGGTGAGGATGATTCCGGCGACGGAGGCGGGGTCCGCGGCCCGGCGTTCGTCGAGGGCATCCAGCCGTCGGGTCATCGAGGCGATGAAGGCAGCATCGAGCAGGTTCACCGTCCGTCCGGGGGCATCGAGGATCCAGGTGAGGATCCCGGCGTCGTCCTCCTGCTCGCGAATGGCCTCTTGCTCTTCCATGTCCATCCTCCGGTTCAGCTGCGTTCGATCAGGGTGGCGACGCCCATGCCGCCGCCGATGCACAACGTGACCACCGCACGGCGGAGCCCGGTGCGTTCGAGTTCATCGACCATGGTGCCCAGGATCATCGCCCCCGTGGCACCGAGGGGGTGGCCCATCGCGATGGCGCCACCGTGGACGTTGAGCCGGTCGTCGGCGATGGCGAAGTCACGCTGGTATTTGAGTGCGACGGCGGCGAAGGCCTCGTTGATCTCCCACAGGTCGATGTCCTCGGGGCCCAACCCCGCGGTGGCCAACAGCTTGCGGGTGGCGGGGGTGGGGCCGGTGAGCATGACCGTCGGATCCGCTCCGGAGACCGCGGCTGCGGTGATACGCGCCCGCGGGGTCAGCCCCAGGTCCTCGCCCACGGTTTCGGAGCCGATCAGGACCAGACCGGCCCCGTCGACGATGCCCGAGGAGTTGCCCCCGGTATGGACGTGGTCGATCTCCGGGACCCAATGGTATTTTTCCAGCGCGACGGCATCGAAGCCGCCATCGGTGCCCATCCGGGCGAAGGCGGGACGGATCGAGGCCAGCGTGTCCACGGTGGTCCCGCGGCGCAGATGCTCGTCGTGGTCCAGGACGGCCACCCCGTTCTGGTCCTTCACCGGCACGATCGACCGCTCGAAGTACCCGTGGTCCCACGCCGCGGCAGCCCGTTGCTGTGATCTGGCGGCGAAGGCGTCCACGGTCCTGCGGTCGAAGCCTTCGATCGTGGCGATGAGGTCGGCGCTGATCCCCTGCGGGACGTAGGAGGTGTCGAAGCTGGTGGCCGGGTCGAAGGCCCAGGCCCCGCCGTCGGAGCCGATGGGGACCCTGGACATGGATTCGACGCCGCCGGCGATGACCAGATGTTCCCAGCCGGAGCGGACCTTCGCGGCGGCAAGATTGGCCGCCTCCAGTCCGGAGGCACAAAACCGGTTGAGTTGGAATCCGCCGACGGTGTCCGGAAGTCCGGCGGCGATGGCCGCGATCCGGGCGATGTCGGCCCCCTGGTCGCCGATCGGGGTGACCACCCCGAGGATGAGATCGTCGATGCGTGATTCATCCAGCCCCGGATTGCGTTCACGCAGGGCATCGATCAGACCGGTGACCAGCGAAATCGGTTTGGTCCCGTGCAGGGCCCCCTGGCGACCGCGACCGCGCGGGGTGCGCACGGCGTCATAGATATAGGCTTCGCTGCTCATGCCAGCTCGGCTCCCTTCAGCGCATCCGTCCTGCGTGCAACATCGCACGGTGGTTCCATCGTAGGCGGTTCGGCTCCACGGGGGCAGGGTCGGGTGCTTCACCGGTCGGCGGCAGGGAAACCATGGCCCGGATCTTCTGCGGTGCTGCCTGCGACTTCGCGGGCGAGGCATTATGCCTGGCCGTCCTTCCCACGGGCCAGCCGTGGGCGGCGGCGAACCAGCTGGCAGGAGCCGCAGGTGAACTCATTGGAAGCCCGGGACCCGGTCGGCCGAAGGGCAGAAAAAGAGTCCAGTCGGGGTGACACCCGGCTGGACTCCGCTGTGGTGGAGCTTGGGGGAATCGAACCCCCGACCTTTTCATTGCGAACGAAACGCTCTACCAACTGAGCTAAAGCCCCGCGCGCATGAAATCACACGCTGATACCACGTCCGTCAGCTTAACGCACTCCAAGGGGTCAACACAAAACATGCCGGCCCCGGCTCAGCTATTGCGGCCGCGCGCAGCCACGATCCAGCGGTCGACTATGTCGTAACCGGCCTCCGGACCGGTCCTGCCGTCCTTCCGCCGGACCACCGTCACCGCATCCACGAGATTCGGCACGAGGCACACGTGGTTCGGGATGACCTGCAGGACCTCCCCATGGCCCGGAAGCCGACTTCCCGCCGGGTACTCCACGGTCCCGTGGTGCTCCGATAGTGCCGAGACATGCGCCCGTGGGGCACCCAGGATCCGCCCGAATCCGGTGGCCCAGGCGGGGCGGTCCCCTCCGAGGACCTTCGACCCGGCATCGAGCACCACCTGCCCACCGCCCTCGGGGCGGTCCCGCCGGGAGACGACCGTTGCCGCGACCGTCAACGCGATGTCCCCGACGTCGCAGTGGCCCATTTCCAGCTGCTGGGCATCGTTGAACACATAGACCCCGGGCCTGACCTCGGTGGCCGCGCCGGGCTCCGAGGCATAGGCCGTCGGGGTTGAACCGCCACTGAGCTCCAACCCTTCGAAGCCGGCGGCCCGCAGCGAACCGGCGGCCTGACGCAGAACCCGGGATTCGTCGTCCACGGCGCCCGCGGAGGCGCCGGGGCCATAGCTGTGCCCGGGGAAGGTGAACAAGCCCACGATGCGCAGCCCGGCCTCGCGGGCCGCCACGGCAACGGACGCGGCCTCCTGCGGATCCGCGCCGCTGCGGTGGTGTCCGCTGTCGAGTTCGATCATGATGCCGGCCGTAGCTGCTTCCTCGCCCAGTCGGGAGGCCAGGTTCCGTGCTCCTTCGAGGGAATCGACGCCGACGCGCAACCGGGTCCGTCGGGCCAGTGCCGCCAATCGGGGTGCCATCGGCTCGCCCACCCAGAGCGGATAGGCGATGAACAGGTCCTCCACGCCGGCGTCGGCGAAGACCTCGGCCTCCCCGAGGGTCGCTACGGTGAGTCCGGTTGCTCCGGCGGCCCGCTGCATGGCCGCGATCTGCAGGATCTTATGGGTTTTGGCATGGGGACGCAGTCGCTGTCCCCGTGCGGAAACGGCCCGCCCCAGCGCGTCGATGTTCCGGCGAAGGATATCGAGGTCGATCAGGACCTCGGGGGTCTGCAGCGTCGAGGGGACGACGGCGGGGAGCTTGCTGCCCCTAGCGGCTTCCATCACTGGTGATGCCACCGCCCTGTTTGAGCCCTTCGCGGGTGGCGACATATTGACGCTCGATATAGGCCTCGAGTTCGCTGCGCTCCACGCGCCAGACGCCCCGCCCGCCGACCTTGATGGCGGGGAGCTCGCCGCTACGGACCAGCGAACGAACCTGGGGCATGTTCACGCTCAACTCCTCGGCGACGTCTTCCAGACGCATGAATCTCATATCTCGAAGTTAGCCCGTGTTTGACGTCGTTTCCAGTCATTAGGAGCACGTGGGGACAATCAGGGGTCACGTCACGTAGGCCCGCAGGATTCCCTCTGGGGGAATCTCGCGGGCCATACTCGTAGTGGACTATTGGTTGCGGGGCTTCTTGGGCCGTACCGTTCCGGAAGCGCTGGTGGTGCCGCCGAACCGTCAACCTGACCTTCGAATGCTTGTGGCATTGCCCAGTTCCTCTCATCAATAGACCATTCGCCGGTCAGACCGCGCAACAGTATTGATTTTGATTGATCAATATGACTACTCTTGGATTCCGTTCGCGGAGAACGTTGGTCATTTTGACCGGCATCCGGCCGAGGCCATCCGCAGCACCCCAGCAAAGGAGCACCGGGTGACACCCGAGCGATATCAACTCGACACCACGGATCGCCGCATCCTGGCCGCCATGGACCAGGACCCGCGCATCCCGATCATGATGCTGGCCCAGCGGCTGGGCCTGGCTCGTGGGACCGTACAATCCCGCCTCGAGAAGCTGGCAGCCTCGGGTGCCTTGCGTCCCAACAGCAGTCGCGTCACCCCTGCCGCCCTGGGCCGCGGGGTCTCCGCCTCCGTCTCCGCGGAATTGGACCAGTCCAAGCTGGACGAGGCGATCGCTGCGTTGCGGGACATTCCCGAGGTGCTCGAATGCTTCGCGCCGGCCGGTGACACCGACCTGCTCATCCGGGTCGTGGCCTCGGACCCGGATGACCTGTACCGGGTCAGTGAGGTCATCCGTTTCTGCCCGGGCATCACGCGCACCTCGACGTCGATGTTCCTGCGTGAGGTCATCCCCTACCGCACCACCGGCCTGCTCCACGAACCCTGATCCGTCGAAAGGCAGTGGGTTTCAGGCCCCGGAGCGTTGATGCGCTGCGCGGACCACGCGGTCCACCATGCTCTTGAAGATGACCCCATGGAAGGGCAGAACCCCCAGCCAATAGAGCCGACCCCATAAGCCGCGGGGGAAGAAGATCGCCCGCTGACGGTACATGCTTCCGCCCCCGGGCGCCGGCTCGACCCTCAACTCCAGCCAGGCGCCACCGGGCACCTTCATCTCGGCGCGCAACAGCAGTGACTTCCCGGGCTCGATGGCCTCGACGCGCCACCAATCAACGACGTCATTGAGCATGAGGTTCGTTTGACTCCTGCGCCCACGACGCAGCCCGACACCACCGGCCAGCTTGTCCATCCAGCCACGGACCGACCAGGCCAGGGGCATGGAGTACCAGCCGTTATCGCCACCGATGCCCTCGATGACCTTCCACACCTGCTCGGGGGAAGCGTCGGAGGCCCGTTCCCGGTCGTCGGTGAAAACGGTCCGCCGGGCCCATTCCGGGTCACTCGGCAAGGGTTCGGCCGGCTCCGCCAGTACTTCGGCATTGGCCCAGGACGTCTCCACGGCCCCCGCCTCGATCTTGATCAGAGCCAACTCCACCGACCGCTCATAGCCGGTCAGGCCGCCCTCGGGAGGAGAAATCAGATCATCGATGCGCCGGTCCTTCACCACGCAGTCATGCTGCAACGACTCCACCAGCGGGATGGCCAGTGCGCGGGGAATGGGCGTGACCAGATTGACCCACTGGCCGGCGAGCCACGGGGTGAGCACGGGCAGCGCAATCACCCAGGGTTGGCGCAGACCCGCGACCTTGGCATAACCGCGCATCATCTCCGAATAGGTCGGGGCGTCGGGCCCGCCGATATCGAAGGTTCCGGCGGCCCCTTTGGGCAACTCGGCGGCATTGACCAGATAGTAGAGCGCGTCCCGGACGGCGATGGGTTGGACCCGGTTCCTCACCCAGCGGGGCGCGGGCATGACCGGCAGGACGTCGGTGAGGTGCCTGACCATTTCGAAGCTGGCGGATCCTGAGCCGATCAGTAGTCCGGCTTGCAAGACCACCGTTGGGGTTCCCGAGGTGGAGAGGATCTCACCCACCTCCTTGCGGGAGGCCAGATGGCGGCTGAGCTCACCTTCGGGGTGGAGCCCGGAGAGGTAGACAATCCGCTTCAGACCAGCTTCGCGCGCGGCCTGGGCCACGTTGAGCGCACAGCTACGCTCGATTCGTTCGAAGGAGGCGTCCCCACCCATGGAGTGCACCAGATACATCATGACGTCGACCCCCTCGACCAGCTGCTGCGCGGCCCGGGCGTCCTCGAGGGCCCCTTCGACGACTTCCACCTGATGGGCCCACGGAATATCGCGGAGCTTGGCGGGATTGCGGGTCAGCACCCGCACGGTGTGCCCCCGTTCCAGCAATAGCGGAACCAACCGGCCCCCGACGTATCCGGTGGCTCCGGCCACGGCAATGCGGCTCATCTGCTTCTCCTTCGTCGGTGGTGCTCTTGAAAACTGGTGGTTCAACGAACAGCTGTCACGACCGCGCGACCTCGGCTGCCGGCCCGTGCGTGACCAGTCGTGCCGCCACGACGGCTACCAGGACGAGGGCTGCGGCACTGGCCGCAGTGACGGCCACGGGGGTGGATTCCAGCCCGCCGTCGCTGCGGCCGACGGTGATCCAGACCAATCCCCACGCCAGCGCCACACCGGGTCCCAGCCGACCGCGCGAGTACACCGCGGTTCCCACGCCGATCGCTGCGACCACCAGTAGGACGGCACCGGCGATGACCGGCACCGGAAGCCCGAAACCCGTGAACCCGGAGGAGGCCAGCAAGGCCGAGACGTTGGCCACTGCGGCCACCGACACCCACCCCAGATAGAGGCCAAACGTGCCACCGAGAACAACCCGGTCCAGCAGATTGGACTCCGGGGTGCGCCGCAGGATCACCAGGATGACGCACAGCGTGGCCAAAAGGGCGAAGATCACCACCACGCTGACCCCCAACCATCCCAGTTGGACCACCCCGAGCCACAGGGCGTTGAGCAGGCCGGACGCCGCCGCCCATCCTCGGAGCTTGCGGTGAAGGGCATCATCCCGCCGGGAGGGCAGGAACTGGACCACGGCGTAGAGCAGGAGGCCGAGATAGATGATGCTCCAGATCGAAAAGGCACCCGACCCCGGTGCCAGGATGGTGCCATCCGCTGACAGCCAGCCGTCCGCCACATCCTGCACCGACGTCCCGACCACGGCGCCGCTTCCGAGGAAGGCCCCGGCGATGGCCAAGGCCATGGCGGCAGCCGTCAGCAATGGGGCCAGGGTGCCCGAGCGTGCTGTCGTGGTCGGCATTCTTCGCTCCTGCTTCATCGTCTCCAGAGGAGTCGCACTCGACAAATGGTGATTCATGCACAAGTATGTAGCTAGATTTTCTTATTATCAAGTAAGGCTGGACCCATGGCAGAGAATGAGCAACCCACCTCCCCGGCGAGCCGAATGCACCCGGCATCAGTGCACCTGCGCAGGATCCTGGTGCTCAATGACGTCATGGAATACCGCATGCGGATGCACCTGAAAACAAACGACACCGATTTCCAGGCCATGCAACAACTCATGCAGCTGGGGCCGCTGACACCCTCGAAATTGGCTGGGGCCCTCCACCTGACCACGGCGGCCATCACCAGCGTCATCGACCGGCTGGAAAAAGCGGGCCATGCCGAACGCGTCCCCCACCCCACCGACCGCCGCGGGGTCCTGGTCAAACCCACCGACTCCTCGGTACGCGAGGCCATGGCGCAACTCATGCCGATGATCCTGAAAACCGACTCCCTGGTGCGGGAGATGGACGACAAGGAACAGCAGGCCGTCACCCGCTATCTGCAGGGAGCAGCGGATGCCGTACAGGAACGGATCGACGCGATGGCCCAGGAACACCAGGAGCAGTCGGAGGAAACCGGCGGACCCACCACCGCCGGCCCCACCGCAAAGGCGAAGAAGACGGAGGATGGGACATGAGTACCGAACTCCATGAGTGGAAACACGCAGGCTCATCCGGAAGCGTGTGCACGAGGCCGCCTCCTGAATCAACCGGCATGGCGCCTTCGCCCCAGGAGGCCTCCCCCTCCTTCGACGAGATGGTGCAACGAATACTCGATGCGGAGCAACGGGCGGACCGTGCGGCACCGGGGTTGAACTCACGGAACTACGACGCCTTGTGCCGGCGACTGGAAGCCACCCTGCACGGCGGCAAGCGGACGCGACCCCACCTGGTCCACGTCGCCTTCCGGGCCTTTGGAGGCCGGGATCTCGAGGCAGCAGCCACACTCGGTGCCGGATTCGAAATGCTTCACGCCGCCTTGCTGATGCACGACGACGTCATCGACCGTGATTTCGTCCGTCGCGGTGTCCCGACCCTGGGAGCCGGGTATCGCGACGATGCACTGGCCCATGGACATGCCTCGGGGACCGCCGAACATGCAGGACATTCAGCCTCCATCATCGCCGGCGACATCCTGCTGGCTGGTTCCATTCGCCTGGCGGCCTTGGCCTCGGCCGGCTCCCCGAACGCCCGCACCATCCTCGACGTGGTGCATTCCGCGCTCCTGGCTTCAGCCGCCGGGGAACTCGATGACCTGGTGTTCTCCCTCTCCCCGGCCAGGACACCTGAATCCGATGTGCTGAACATGGAACGGCTCAAGACCGCCATCTACTCCTTCGAAGCCCCGCTGCAAGCCGGGGCGTTGCTCGCTGGCGCGCCGCCACGTCTGGCGGCACGGTTGGGCGGGTTGGGCCGGAACCTGGGAACCGCCTACCAGATCATCGACGACGTCCTGGGGACCTTCGGGAACCCCCAGGAGACCGGCAAGTCCATCGACTCGGACCTACGCTCGGGCAAACGCACCGTGCTGACGGCCCAGGCGGAAGGCCACCACGGGTTCCGCTACGCCCGGGATGCCTACGCTGCCGGTCGTGCCGGCATCGAGGAGGTGCGTTCGGCGTTGGCCGATAGCGGCGCCGAACCCCGAGCCCGGGCCCTCGCGTCGAAGTTGGTCACCTCCGCCTTGAACGAGGCACGGGGTCTCGAGCTGACTCCGGCGATCCTCGACGAGCTCGCCACGATCGGCGAACATGTCCTGAATCGGAAGAAGTAGTCATGAGCATCGAGGACCTCTCCAAATACTCCGACGCGGCCGGCCGAAGTGCCGGCGTCGTGATTTCCCGCTATTCCTCCTCGTTCGGTCTCGCCTGCCGGATGCTGGGCCCCCGGGCCCGCCGGGACATCGAGAACATCTATGCGTTGGTTCGTGTCGCCGACGAAGTGGTGGACGGCGCAGCGGCTGCCGCCGGTCTGGATGTCGTCGCCGTGGGCGAGCAATTGAACCGCCTCGAACAGGAGACCGAGCTGGCGATGCTGTCGGGGTACAGCACCAACCTGGTGGTCCACGCCTTCGCCGGCACGGCCCGGGACTGCGGGATCCAGGCAAGCCTGACACAACCGTTCTTTGCGTCGATGCGAGCCGACCTGACGGTCACCCGGCATGATGCCGACTCATTGGAGGAATACATCTATGGTTCCGCCGAGGTGGTGGGACTGATGTGCCTGCGCGTCTTCCAGACCATGCCCGGAGCCAGCAAGGGCCACGACCAGGAACTGGAACGGGCGGCACGCAGCCTCGGATCAGCCTTCCAGAAAGTCAACTTCCTGCGCGATCTGGCGGCCGACGGCGAGGAACTGGGACGCAACTACGTTGCCGCCTCCGGCACCGCGCCCCTCGACGAGGCGGCCAAGGACCATTTGATCGCCCAGATCCGCTCGGAACTCATCGAAGCGCAGGCGGGCCTTCCCCTTTTGGCCCCCGGCGCCCGGCGGGCCGTTGGCTTGGCCCACGGGCTGTTCGTGGCCCTGGTCGATCGGCTTGACGCAGCTCCCGCAGAGCACCTGCTCCAACGCAGGATCCGGGTCCCGGGAGCCGAGAAAGCTTCGATCGCGCTGCGTGCCATCGCAGCACGGTCCCCGCGCAAGGCAAAGGCAGTTTGATGAGCTGGACTTCATTCCGACGTCGTGCCGCACGACGCTACTACGACCCCGCCGCCCGGGCCGCACGACGAAACAGGCGCGGTCCCACCGGCTCGGCCCCCACCACCGGCCCTTCGTCCCCGACGGGCCAAGCAACCCGCAGGATCGTGGTCATCGGCGGCGGCATCGCGGGGCTGGCCACCGCTGGCCTATTGGCCCGCGACGGTCACGACGTCACGCTTTTGGAACGCGGGGAACAACTCGGAGGACGGGCCGGACGCCATGCGGTCGACGGCTTCACCTTCGATACCGGCCCCTCCTGGTACCTCATGCCCGAGGTCATCGACCACTGGTTCCGGCTCATGGGAACCAGTGCCGACGAGCAACTCGACCTCGTGAAGCTCGCCCCCGCCTACCGCACCTTCTTCGAGGCGTACCAGGAGCCGGTGGACGTGCGCACCGGCCGAGCCGACGTCGAGGCACTTTTCGATTCCATGGATCCCGGGTCCGGGCAGAAGCTGCGGTCCTATCTCGAGTCAGCGGAACTGACCTACTCGCTGGCCAAGAAGCACTTCCTCTACGACGACTTCCGCACCTTGGCGGGGCTGGCCCACCCCATGGTGCTCCGCCATGGGGTGGACATGGCCCGGCTGCTGGCCACGAACCTCAACGCCTTCATCAGCGCAAGGTTCCGCGACCCGCGCCAACGCCAGTTGCTCGGATACCCCGCGGTCTTCCTGGGGACCACCCCCTTCAAGGCGCCGGCGATGTATCACCTGATGAGCCACCTGGATCTCGCCGACGGCGTCCTCTACCCCAAGGGCGGATTCGCCGCCCTCGTCGATGCCATGGAAGCCATTGCACGCGCCGCAGGCGTCACGATCATCACCGACGCCACCGCGCAACGGATCACCACCCGTGACGGGTCCCGCCGGCGTGCCGTGGTCGATACCGTGGAATACTCCGATGCCGCCGGGGCCCGGCAGGTAATCCAGGCCACCGACGTGGTGGCCGCCACCGATTTGCACCATGTCGAGACCACGCTGCTTCCGCCCGGAAGGCAGAGCCACCCCGAACGGATGTGGCGGCGGCGCGACCCGGGCCCCAGTGCGGTACTGGTCTGTCTGGGGATCCGTGGAAACCTCGATGAATTGGTCCACCACAACCTGCTCTTCACCGCCGACTGGCGGGAGAACTTCGGCCGGATCGACGCCGGGGAGGACCTGGCCTCGCAGACATCAATCTACGTCTGCAAACCCAGTGAAACCGATGCCGGTGTTGCCCCGGCCGGGCACGAGAACCTTTTCATCCTCGTCCCTTCCCCGCCCGTTGAGGCCTGGGGTGCCGGTGGCGCCGACGGCACCGGGGCGCCCATGGTGGAACGGGTGGCCGACGCCGCCCTCGACCAGCTCGCCGAATGGGCGGAGATCCCCGACCTGCGTGAGCGGATCGTCGTGCGGCGCAGCTACGGTCCCGGGGATTTCGTGGAGAACTTCAATGCCTGGAAGGGCAGTGCACTGGGTGCTGCCCATACCTTGCGCCAGAGCGCCTTCCTGCGGCCGGGGATCCGCAGCGCCAAGGTAGACGGTCTGTTCTACGCCGGAAGTTCCGTCCGCCCCGGCATCGGGGTCCCCATGTGCATGATCAGCGCCGAACTGGTCCTCAAGGCCATCCGCGGGCAGACGTTCCGGGGCGCGTTGCCGGTGCCCGGGCCTCGAACGACCAGGGCGAATGCCGAATCCCCGGCGAGAACGGCATGACCTATCTGCTGATCCTGTTGTTTCTGCTCGGCTGCATGACGCTGCTCGATGCCCGCTTCGGCCTGTTCTTCTGGTCACGCCCTTGGAAGGCGGCGCTCGTCCTGGCCCTGGGCATCGTCTATTTCCTGAGTTGGGATCTATGGGCCATCGCTGCGGGCATCTTCCTGCACCGCGACTCCCCCTTGATGACCGGCATCATGCTGGCCGACCAGCTTCCCTTGGAGGAGCCGGTCTTCCTGCTGTTCCTGAGCTACCAGACCATGATCGCGTTCACCGGATGCATTCTCTGGCTTCGCCACCTGGCCCGGGACAAGACAGGCCACCGGGCCACCGTGCAGGAAGGACCGGTGGGCTCGTGAGCTATCTGGCACTGAACTACTTCTTTCTGGGGCTGTCCCTGCTGACACTGCTCGGGGCCTCCCTGGCCCGTCGGCTGGATCGCCGTCGGATGACGGCGATGTTGGTCGGTGTCTTCGCCCTGTTGATCCTGACGGCAGTCTTCGACAACGTCATGATCGGCTCAGGGCTTTTCGACTACTCCTCCGAGACGCTGGCCGGGCCGAGGGTCGGTCTGGCTCCGTTGGAGGACTTCGCCTATCCTCTGGGGGCCGCCATCCTGCTGCCTTCGGCTTGGTTGCTGTTGGATCCCCGTCCCCGAAAGGACCCATGAAGGACCTCATTGCCACCTCCCGCCCCGTCTCGTGGGTCAACACCGCCTACCCGTTCGCGGCTGCCTACCTGCTGGCCACGGGTGGCATCGACTGGATCCTGGTGGTGGGGACACTGTTCTTCCTGCTGCCGTACAACCTGGCGATGTATGGGATCAACGACGTCTTCGACTACGAATCGGACCTGCTGAACCCCCGCAAGGGCGGGGCCGAAGGGGCGGTCGTGGATCGAACCCGGCACCGGACGATCCTGTGGGCCTCGGCGTTGTTCGCGCTGCCCTTCGTCCTTGCCCTGGCCACGCAGGGCGGTTGGCCCGCCAACCTGGTCCTGCTGGTGTCCTTGTTCGCCGTCTATGCGTACAGCGCCCCGGTGTTCCGGTTCAAGGAACGCCCCTTCCTGGATTCGGCCACCTCCAGCATCCACTTCGTCTCCCCTGCCCTGTACGGGCTGGTCCTGGCCGGGGCCACCTTCACCCCCGGGCTGTGGTGTCTTTTGGCGGCCTACTTCCTTTGGGGGATGGCCAGTCATGCCTTCGGGTCGGTGCAGGACATCGTCCCGGACCGTGAGGCGGGCCTGGGCTCGGTGGGCACCGTGCTCGGCGCCCGCCCGACCGTCGTCGCCGCTGCCGCTGCCTATGTTGCCGCCGGACTGTTGATGCTAGCCAGTGCTTGGCCCGGGCCCCTGGCCGGGCTGTTGGCCTTGCCGTATGCGGCCAACGTCCTGCAGTTCCTGCGTGTTGACGATGCCGGATCGGGGGTCGCCAACCGGGGATGGCGCCGCTTTTTGTGGTTGAACTACTTCACAGGGTTCTGCGTGACCATGCTGCTGATCTGGTATGTGGGGATCCGATGAGTTCGATCATGTGGTTTCGCGACGACCTACGCCTCGCCGACAACCCCGCCCTCCTGGCGGCCACCGACGACGGCGGGGTCGTGGCCGTTTACATCCTCGACGAGGAATCGGAGGGGCTGCACCCACTGGGTGGGGCCGCCCGCTGGTGGCTGCATCAGGCCTTGACCGGTCTGCACAGCGATCTCGCGGACCGGGGCATCCAATTGGTGTTGCGCCGTGGCCCGGCGGCCACGGTCATGTCGGCTCTGGTGCAGGAGCTGAACCCGGAGAGCATCTATTGGAACCGCAGGTACTGGGAACCAGAACGGGTAGTGGATACGGCGGTCAAGGAGAACAGTCGGGTCGCCGGAGTCCATGCCGAGAGCTTCCAGGCCTCGCTCCTTCACGAACCGTGGAAGGTCACCACCGGTCAGGGCGGGCAGTACCGGGTCTTCACGCCGTTTTGGAACCAGCTCAAGAAACTGGACTTCCGACACCCGATGGAAGCCCCGTCAGTTGGCGCCAACCCACGTGATCCGCGGCCGGGAAAGGAGATCCCCGCAATCGGTTCGGACGATCTGGCTACCTGGACACTGGTTCCTGCCGGTTCCACCTGGCCGGAAAAACTCGCGACCCATTGGAGCCCCGGAGAGGCCGCCGCCTGGCGCTTGCTGGAGGAGTTCAGCGAGGAGGCCGTGGCCGACTACGAAGAGGGGCATGATTTCCCGGGCATCGCCGGCACCAGTCGACTGTCGCCGTATCTTCGCTGGGGACACATCAGCCCCTTCCAACTCTGGCATGCCCTCTCCGAGGCTCCCGGCCCGAGCACGGCTGGCGCTGCGGCCTTTCTGCGGCAGGTGGGATGGCGCGAGTTCTGCTGGCATCAGCTCTTCCACCACCCGGAATTGGCCCAAGCGAACCTACGGCGGGTCTTCGACGGCTTCGACTGGAGATGGCCGACGGAACCCGGGTCGGCCACACCGGCCCGGCTGCGCGGTATCCGCAGCCCGACGGCGACCACCGAGCAGGCCGTCTCGGAGGAACCCGTGGACGCCTGGAAGGCGGGGTGCACCGGGCTGCCCATGGTCGACGCGGGCATGCGTCAGCTGTGGGAAACCGGGTGGATGCACAACCGCGTGCGGATGCTGGTCGCCAGCTTCCTGACCAAGAACATGGGGGTGCATTGGCAGGTCGGGGAACAATGGTTCTGGGAGACCCTGGTGGATGCCGATCAGGCGTCCAACCCGGCGAACTGGCAATGGGTGGCCGGTTCCGGCGCCGATGCTTCACCGTTCTTCCGGATCTTCAACCCGCAAACCCAAGCCAAGCGCTTCGACGCGAATGGCCGGTATGTCTCCCGCTGGGTCCCGGACGCAGCACTTCCCGACTATCCCGAGCCCCTCGAGGACCTCTCCGAGTCCCGTCGGCGGGCGTTGGCGGATTACGACCGGATCAAGAAGTCTAGCATGCATCGGGCTATTTGGCTCGGCGCAAGGTGGCCCCTGGAAGAAGGCCGGGTAGCGCCACCGCATGTAGAACATGACGACCACACCCAGGGCAAGCACCGCGATACCCAGGATGAACACCATCCCGAGCCCGGCGATGTTGCTTCCCGATCCGTACTCGGGGTCCATCGAGTCGACCGCGGTCTTGAAGAGCGCCTTCGACGTCGGTGACACCCCGCGGCAGGTCGCAGGCTCTTCGGCCGCAGCTGGAGCGCTGTTGAAAGGGCTGCTCTGCGGCCAGCACCAGGGCTAGGAGCCGGTGGCGCCCATCATCGACTGCATCAGATCGGGGTTGGCGGACTGGTAGGTCAGCCAGAGGATCCCGGCGCTCAAGGCCAGCGAAAGGCCGCCCCAGATGACCCCGAGCTTGGCCAGGAAGCGGACCTCGTCGCTCGGCATGGGGAGTTTGTCCGTCTTGAAATCATCGGCCAGACGCCCCATCCGCATCGCCGGGGATTCGGGGACGCGTTCGGTGAGCCCGGCCAGCGTGTTGGCGGCCCAGTCGGTGCGTCCGCCCTGCAGGCGGGCGATGGTCAGATCGTGCTTGCGATCCTGACGGAGCTGGATGATGCGATCACCATGGCGGGCCAGCAGGATGTCCTCGCCGAGATGCATCGTCCTGCCCGTTGCACGCTGCTGACGATCCGGTGCGACGCTCATGACCATGCTCCCTCCGAGTGAATCGACACTCCGTGAAATTCTTCGTACTATCAAAGTACGCCGCAAATCCGCGCCGACACGGTGAAGGGCGTTGGAAGGCGAGCAAACTCACAAGGGGGTGTGGGGCGCGCCGCCCCGCGGGGAGCGCCCACGTTCACCGAGCGGAAAAATGCCAGATGACCCCGATGGTCCAGACCGAACCGGCGAGCGCGGCGCAACCGAATTCGATGAGTATTCCGATCCCCGTGGACTTCAGTGTCCTCACGCTGGCGCGCATCGCGGATCCCAGGTTCCGCCTCCGGGCATATTCGGCCAGGAGCAGCCCGACACCGAACCCCAGGAAGAGCCCGACGATGGGGATCAGGAACATCCCGGCAATGCCTGCGGCCACGGCGAACAGGATCGTTCCCCGGGGGATCTGTTGGCTTTTGAGGCTGCGCCCGGTCAGGACCATCGACGCCGACCAGCCGGCCAGGGCCAGGACCATGCCCACCACCGCGCAGGTCCACGCCGCCGGGCCGCCGATGAACAGGGCCCATCCCAAGAGCGTGAGGATCGTCAGCAGGCTTCCCGGCAACACGGGATAGATCGTTCCTGCGACGGAAAAGACCAGCAAAAGGCCGGCGATGATGGTGACCAGGACCTGTGTATCCACGGTCCTAGTCTGCCAGCATCACCGGCCCGGAAACGTCTCGATCCTAGAGGTTGATCTTGACGTCGGCGTCCTTACGCAGCTTCTTCACCAGTGTCTGGGTGGCTTCGTTCTCCTTCTGCTGGACGAGCTGCTGCTTCAGCTGGGACTTGGCGTCCTTGTACTTGGGCATCTCCGGGGCGTCCTCACCGGATTTGCCCTGCTGCTTCTGGGCGTCCTCGGCCTTCTTATAGGCGGCCTTCAGCTCCTTTTCGCTGGGTTCGAAGGGACCGGCTTCCTTCTCGATGTAGCCTTCGACCTCGACCTGCTGCTTGATCTGCTTATCAACGGTCTTGCGCTCCATGCCCTGCTTCTTCAGGGCGGCCAGGAACTCCTTCTTATCCATCTGCTGGGACTTCGCCGCTTCGGTCAGCGCCTTGTCCATCTGCCTTTCGGTGGCTTTCACGCCGGCTGTCCTGGCCTTCTGGATCAGCAGTTCGGTGCCGACCATGCCGTCGGCGACCTGCTTCTTCATCTCCGTCTGGTCGGAGAGGTCCTGGCCGGACATCTGTGCCTGCATGGCCGCCTGCTGGAACTGGCTCTCGTAGACACGGGTGAACTCCTTCTTGGAGATGTCCTTGTCATTCACCGTGGCCACGACATCGGGAATGCCCTTCAGGTCCGGCGAGGGGGCGGCCGCCTGCTCACTGGACTGCGAGGAGGGTGCCGCGGACGAGCCATCGGCTTCTTCATTGCCGCCGCTACCGCAGGCAGTGACCAGGGAAAGCGACCCCACCAGTGCCAGTGCGGCCAGCATCTTCTTCTTGTTCACGTGCTACCTCCTGAGGATTTTGAATCTTGTCGAGGCTAGCAATGCGACCTGAACGTCCACTGAAGATCGCCCCCTCCACGGCAGATTTATGCTCTGGGCCAACTTCCGGCCCCTCCGGGCGGGGCCGGTTCTCCGCCGTGGCTGCTCCTCGCCGACGGCGGAACCAGCCCGCAACCATCGGATTGTTGAACAATCATTGTCTCTGGTGCATGCTGGTCGGACCAGCAACCGGACGGAGACCACGGTGCCCACCATCGACCTGAACAGCGACGTCGGCGAATCCTTCGGCGAGTGGAGCAAGGGCGACGATGCCGCCATGTTCCGCTCCGTCACCAGCGCCAATGTCGCCTGCGGCTTCCATGCCGGCGACCCCTCCACCATGGGCCGGACGTGCCGCGATGCCGTGGCTGCCGGAGTAGGCATCGGGGCCCATGTCTCCTATCAGGACCTGGCCGGCTTCGGCCGCCGCTTCGTGGACTGCTCCCCCGTCCAACTGGCCGACGACATCCTGTACCAGCTCGGGGCCCTCGATGCGGTGGCCCGGGCGGCCGGTGGTTCCATCAGCTACGTCAAACCCCATGGCGCCCTCTACAACGCCATCGTCCACCACCGTGAGCACGCCGAGGCCGTCGTCGACGCGGTCAAGGCCTTCGGCAACGATCTGCCCCTGCTCCTGCTGCCCGGATCCGTGGCACTGGAACGCGCCGAATCCGCCGGATTGCGTCCGGTCATCGAGGCCTTCGCGGACCGTGCCTATGATTCCGACGGGTCGCTGGTCCCGCGCCGCGAAGAAGGGGCCGTGCTCCACGATGCGGCAGCCATCAGCACCAACATGGTCCGGCTGGCCACCCGGGGCACCCTGACGGCCCGGGACGGCTCGACGTTGTCGATCCCCGCCGAGAGCATCTGCCTGCACGGCGACACCACCGGAGCCGTCGAACTCGCGGGCGCGGTCCGCCGGGGACTGGAGGAGGCAGGCGTGGACATCCGGCCGTTCGCATGAGGACGACGGCGCTGCGTTGGGCCGGCACGCGCACCCTCCTGGTCGAAGTCGGCACGCTGGAGGACGTCGTGGCCCTCCACCGCCGGTTGACCGATGCTCCGTTGCCCGGACAGATCGAGGTGCTCGCCGCGGCATCCACCGTGATGCTCGCCTTCGACACCCGCGCCCACGCCCTGGCGGCCCCCGCCGCCCTGGACCGGTTGGATGACGGGCCGTCGACCACGGTGGGCGGACGCGAGATCACCGTGGACGTGGTGTACGACGGCGATGACCTCGCCGAGGTCGCCCGGATGACCGGACTGGGCGCCGACGGGGTCATCGCCGCCCACACGGCCCAGCTCTGGACGGCCGCCTTCGGTGGTTTCGCGCCGGGTTTCGCCTACCTCCACGGGGACGACGCGTCCTTGGAGGTGCCGCGTCGGCAGTCCCCACGCACGGCCGTGCCGGCCGGATCGGTGGCCGTGGCGGGGAGGTTCTCGGCCATCTACCCGGCCCGGTCCCCGGGTGGGTGGCAGCTGATCGGCCGCACGCAGGCCGTGATGTGGGATCTGGACCGGGACCCTCCGGCGCTGGTCCGGCCCGGGGACCGGGTCCGCTACCGTGCCGTCCGTGAACTCGTTGAGCTCCACCCGACGGCCGGCACCCCCACCCCACGGGCCGAAGACACCGGAGGCGCCGAGGCCTCCGACACCTCCCTTCTTGTTCTTTCCCCGGGACCGCAGTCCCTGATCCAGGATCTGGGCCGCCCGGGGCTGGGCGATCTCGGGGTTCCGGCGGCAGGTGCCGCCGATACCGCCTCGGCCCGGCAGGCCAACCGGCTGGTGGGAAACTCCGCCCACGCGGCGGTGGTCGAAACCCTGGTGGGAGGACTGCGGATCCAGGCCTGCGGCGAGCTGACGCTGTCCTTGACCGGTGCCGCCGAGACGGCGACGGTCTCCGGACCCCACGGCCGACGGCCCGTGGCGGCCCGCGCACCCTTCGCCCTCCACGATCACGAGGTCCTCTCGGTGCAAGCCCCGACCAGCGGATTACGCAGCTACCTCGCGGTCCGTGGCGGACTGGTGGCCGAGGCGGTGCTGGGCAGCCGTTCGGCGGACACGTTATCGGGCCTCGGCCCGGCACCACTGGCGTCCGGCACCTCGGTGCCGGTCGCTTCCGTGGCCCGCGGGCATATCGTCACCCACCCCGAACCCTCCGTCCTGCCCCGGCCCCGGGAGGGCACCGTAAATCTGCGCATCACCTCCGGCCCCCGGGCCGACTGGTTCGCCCCTGACGCCATCGATGCCCTCTGCCGCCACCCATGGTCCGCCGGAAGCCAGTCGAACCGGGTCGGGCTCCGCCTGGAGACCGGCGACCGGCAAACCCCCGTGGAACGCATCCGGACCGACGAGCTGTCCAGCGAAGGCACGGCCACCGGCTCCCTGCAGGTTCCCCCCTCGGGGCTGCCCGTCCTCTTCCTCACCGACCATCCCGTCACCGGCGGGTACCCGGTGATCGCCGTCGTCGTCCCCGAGGACCTGCCGGCCGCAGCCCAGGTTCCCCCGGGCACGTCCATCCGCTTCACCGTGGTGGACCCCGACACCCTGCTGCCCCGACCACCAGCCAGGAGCCGGGAGCCATGACGCCTCCAGTTCATGAGCACGACGGCGCTGGCTCCCGTCACGCCCACACGGGGGCGTGGATCGCCGCGGTCCTTCGCCGGCGGATCGCAGCGGGCCTGCTGACCCCGGGGTCGAAGCTCTCCGAGCAGAAGCTCTCGGTGGAGCTCGGTGTCTCGCGCAACACCCTGCGGGAAGCCTTCGGGACACTCGTCGCCGAATCGGTGGTGGTGCGGATCCCCAACCGCGGGGTCTTCGTGGCCTCCCCCGGAGCCGAGGACGTCCGGGAGATCTACCGGGTGCGCCGGGTGATCGAACCCTCCGCCGTCCTGTGGGGCACCCCTGCGGAACGGGAACTGGAAGCCATGGACGCCATCGTCCGCCGGGCCGCGGAGGCCCGGGACGCCGGGTCGGTGCCCGGGATGGCTGACGCGAACCAGGCCCTGCATCAAGCGGTCATCGCCCTGACCGGAAGCCAGACGCTCCAGGTGCTCATGGACCGGGTGCTGGCCCGGATGAGACTGGTCTTCCACACCATGTCCACGACGCCGGATTTCCATCCGCACTACGTGGAACGCAATATCGGCCTCGTGGCCTGCCTGCGGGCCGGCCGGCCGGAGGAGGCCGCCCGGATGCTGCGCGATGGCCTCGATGCCGCCGAGGGGGAAATCCTGGCCCGCATCGAGGCCCGGGCCCCCGATCCGGAGGTCCGCCATCGCGCAGTGCCGGTCACGCCAATACGAAATAAATAGGTCTATCAAATAATTGATAACTAGAATATCGTACTACTTGAGACGAACGCAGTCCCACACCAGACCTGACTCACCCGGAGCAGGCACCGAAATTTCGTCCGCGACCGAAGAGGAAGTTTTGCGATGTCACAGGAAGCCAGCACGCCACAGGAATCCGGAGCAAACCAGGTCAGCGACTGGTCGGATCTGGGCCAGCAGTTGTGGTCCTATCTCACCGGACGCGGCGCAGCCGTGAACTACACGCTCGTTGACATGACCGTCGAAGTCCCCCGGGACATCGGTCCGGACGCACCTCGTGCGACCTGGAAGTTCGACGGCACGCTGCGGGTCACCACCAGCGATGATCAGGCCGTCGGCTCGGACCCCCACCGGGATCGGTGATGATCCGATGAGACTGGATATGGACCTCGCCTTCTCAGTCACCGTCCCGGCGACCGATACCGAGCCGGAGTCCACGGTGAACGGAACCATGAAGGCCAACGGGACCGAGGTGGTCATCAGCACCGACACCCCCGATCTGTACCGGATCGGTCCGCGTGCCGATCTGCGCTCGGTCAGGGGATTCGCCAAGGAGCTCAGCGAGTGGGGCCTGAGTGTTTCACTGGCTTCACCCGAAGGGACCATCGTGTCGCTGGGAGCCGTCAAGGCCAATGCCGCACAGCGGCTACTCACCAGATCGGCCCACATCCGGCCGGGAAAGGACGGGACTTGGTCCGCGCTGCTCCGCGGTTCCCCGGGCGATCCCGCACAGAGCCTGATTCCCCCGGGAACACCCTTCCCGCTCTCGCCCACGTTCCAGCGCAACTACCGGATGCGACCGACGACGACCCACTACACCTATGGTGGCGGCCGCCCACGGTTGATCTTCGTGAAGGACGGCGAAGCCTGGGACGGGCGCCCGGCGCAGGTCTTCGACCTGAGCGCAGAAACCACGGTGATCGGCGGCAACGCCGAGGCCGAACTCCGGCTACCGCAGACCAGCGATGCCCATGCCACCATCACCCACTCCACGGATGATGAGTACATCCTCACGGCCACCTCACCGGTGACCGGCAGCACCCGGTTGCCGGAGGGTGGCTCCTACACGTTGCGTACCGGCGCCCGCATCGGCATCGGCCCCTGGCGGCTGGTCTTCGTCCGCGAGGAATATGCCGACCATGGTCGCCCCCATGGCGGTCGGCAAGGCGGCGAGTTGGCCTACCAGAAGCCGCAGTACGATCACCGGTATGGAGCGGTCGAACACGACGCAATCTACGGACTGGGAGACCCGCGCGAGGACTAGCCCCGGGTGCCTCGCCACGCATGGCGCGGCGAGGCACCGGACATGCCCCACGACCCCGGCGGTGGTGTCGCGTGGACTCATTTGAACGGTACCCTCGAGCATGTGAAGTTTCTCAATGACGTCAACCCGTCCCATGACCTGACCTATAACGACACCTTCATGGTGCCCTCGCGTTCGGCCATCGCCTCACGCACGAGCGTGGACCTGACCACCCCCGACGGCATCGGAACCTCGATCCCGTTGGTGGTGTCCAACATGACCGCCGTCGCCGGACGGCGCATGGCGGAAACCGTGGCCCGTCGCGGAGGCATCGCGATCCTGCCCCAGGACATCAGCCGGGAGGCGGTCGACGACATGGTCGGCCAGGTCAAGGGCGCCCATACCGTCTTCGAAACCCCGATCACCGTCCAGACCACCGATTCCGTCTCGACCGCCCTGTCCCTGCTGGGGAAGCGGTCCCACGGGGCCGCCGTCGTCCTCAACGGCCACGAGCCGGTGGGCATCGTCACCCTGGGCGACTGCCAGGAGGTCGACCGCTTTGCCCGCATCTCCGAGGTGATGAGCGAGAACATCGTCACCGCTTCGGTCGACGAGGACCCGCGCGCCGTCTTCGATACGATCGCCGAACGCCATCTGTCCATGGTTCCCATGCTCGAGGACGGCCGGCTGGCCGGGGTGCTGACCCGCAAGGGCATCCTGCGCTCGACCATATACTCCCCCGCCGTCGACCCGCAGGGCCGGCTCATGGTCGGTGGCGCCGTGGGCATCAACGGGGACGTGGGGGCCAAGACCACCAGCCTGCTCGAATCCGGCGTCGACGTCCTCGTCGTGGACACCGCCCACGGCCACCAGGAGAAGATGATCGAGGCGCTGCCGCAGGTCACCGCCGCCCGGGATGAATTCGCCGAACGCACCGGCCGTCGGCTGAAGGTCGTGGCCGGGAACGTCGTGGCCGCCGAGGGGGTGACCGATCTGGTCTCCGCCGGGGCGGACATCCTGAAGGTCGGCGTCGGCCCGGGGGCCATGTGCACCACCCGCATGATGACCGGGGTGGGACGCCCCCAGTTCTCGGCCGTGCTCGAATGCGCGCAGGCTGCCCACGAATCGGGGGCCGAAGTCTGGGCCGACGGCGGGGTGAAGTACCCGCGCGACGTCGCCCTGGCCCTGGCCGCGGGCGCCGCCAGCGTCATGATCGGCTCCTGGTTCGCCGGAACCCACGAATCCGCGGGCGACCTGGTGGTGGACCCCCACGGCCGCTCCTATAAGGAAAGCTTCGGGATGGCCTCCGCCCGTGCCGTGCAGAACCGTACCAAGAGGCAGTCGGCCTTCGACCGGGCCCGTTCGGGACTATTCGAGGAAGGCATCTCGCATTCGCGGATGTACCTCGACCCGGCGCGTCCCGGGGTGGAGGACCTGGTTGATTCGATCATTTCCGGCGTCCGTTCCTCCTTCACCTACGCGGGAGCCGAGTCGATCGCCAGGTTCCGCGAACGTGCCGTCGTCGGCGTGCAGTCCAGCGCCGGCTATGAGGAAGGCCGTCCCCGCGAAACCTCCTGGTAGCCACCCGCTCCGGGCCGCCGGCCGGATGCGGGCCCACGGGCTTGACCCGTGGCCCCGGCAGGGATCTCATGGGTTCCATGGGCACTGAGGCACCAGCCATCGAAGTCGACGACCTGGTGGTCCGTCGCGGCCGGACCGTGGTCCTGGACGGACTGGGGTTCTCGGTCGGTTCCGGGGACGTGGTGGGGTTGCTTGGCCCCAGCGGCTGCGGGAAGTCGACCCTGCTGCGCAGCATCGTCAGAACCCAGCTGGTCCACGGCGGGAGTGTCCGGGTCCTCGGCGAGCCGGCCGGTTCCCGGCAGCTCCGCCGCCGGGTCAGCTACATGACCCAATCGCTGAGCATCTATGACGATCTCACGGTGCGGCAGAACCTCGAATACTTCCGCAAGGTCCTCGTCGCCCCCGGCGGGGACACCGACCGGGTGCTGGAGCTGACGGATCTGGCCGGTTCGGCCCATGAGGTCACCGAAAACCTCTCGGGTGGCCAGCGCAGCCGGGTTTCGCTGGCGGTGGCCCTGCTCGGGGGACCCCGAGGTGATGATCCTGGATGAGCCCACCGTCGGACTCGATCCCGTGCTGCGGGCGGACCTCTGGTCCCTCTTCCGGCAATTGGCCGCGGACGGGGCCACCCTGCTGATCTCCAGCCATGTGATGGATGAGGCGACCCGGTGCGACCGGTTGCTGCTGATGCGCGAGGGCAGGTTCATTGCCGACGATTCCCCCGCCGGACTGCTGCGGAGCACGGGAACCGGGACCACCGAGGAGGCCTTCCTGACCCTGATCGCCGCCAACGACCCGCCGGCCACGGCCACCCCGCGGACCCGCGGACGGCATCGCCGGGCCCCGGCCGGTCAGGCCCCGGGAGGCAACCGGTGAGCCCCTCGGGCACCTGGGCGACCGCCGGACGCGTCCTGGCGCAGATCCTTCATGATCCACGCACGATCGCCCTCCTGCTGGTCGTCCCGAGCCTCCTGATCGGCCTGGTGGCCTGGATCTTCTCCGAGACCGACGTCTTCAGCACCATCGGGCCGGCCCTCATCGCGATGTTCCCGTTCATCGTCATGTTCCTGGTGGCGAGCATCAGCACGCTGCGCGAACGTCGTTCCGGGACCCTTGAACGGCTGTTGACCATGCCCCTGGGCAAGGGGTCCTTCGTGCTCGGCTACGCGTTGGCCTTCGGTCTGCTCGCGGTGGCGCAGACGGCGATCGCCGTGGCATTCTCGATCTGGGTCTGCGGTCTGGAGATCAACGGCCGGCTCTGGCTGCTCTTCCTGGTCGCGGTGGCCGATGCCCTGCTGGGCACCGCCCTGGGCCTGCTGGCCAGTGCCTTTGCCCGCACCGAGTTCCAGGTCGTGCAGTTCATGCCTGCCTTCGTCTTCCCGCAGATCCTCCTGGGGGGACTCTTCCTGCCCCGCGCCCAGCTCCCGGACGTGCTGGAAACGATCGGGGACTGGCTGCCGCTCTCCCACGCCATGGACGCCCTGACCGCCGTGGCCACCGGTGACGAGGACTCCGGCTACATCGTGGTGCGGACCCTGTTCATCGGGGCATGGATCGTCGGTTCCATCGTCCTGGGGTCAATCACCCTGCGCCGCCGCACGCCCTAGAGCCAGGGAACTTCGCCGCGGGTATGTTCGAAGACCAGTGAGGTCTGCGTGGAGGCCACCGCCGGATTGGCCGAGAGGTTGTCCAGGACGAACTGGCGCACATCGCTGGAATCCTTGACCGCCACGTGGATCACGAAGTCATCCGTTCCTCCCAGGAAGAACAGCTGCATCACCCCGGCCTTGCTGCGGATCTCCTCGGCGAAACTGGACATCAGGTGCCGTGCCCCGGGGCGGATCCGCACGAAGATCAGCGCCTCGAGCGCATGCCCGAGGACCTCCGGATCCAGATCCAAGGTGAATTTGCGGATGACCCCCGTCTCACGCAGCGCGTTCATGCGGGCCAGGCAGGTCGAGGGGGCGATCCCGAGCTCCTCGGCCAAGGAGTTGTTGGTCCGCCGCGAGTTCTCGGTGAGCATCCGCAACAGACCACGGTCGATATCATCGAGCTCGTAATGCCGACTGGTCCGAACATTCTTCGCTGTGGCCACGTCACACTCTTTCGGGCGGATGGAAATTACGGATATTCTCGATTGTACCGAAATAAAATCTGCGTCACACCCGAAGAACCGCAGGAAAGCCACCACTGTTTCGTACCGCCAGCCGTCGACCCCTGGAGAGGAAATCCGAGGGTCCGTCACGGCGTACAGACCCACCAAGGAGTCCTCATGATCATCGGCGTCCCCCGTGAAATCAAGAACAACGAGTTCCGCGTCGCCATCACCCCGGCAGGGGTCTCCGAATTCGTCGCCCAGGGTCACGAGGTCCTCGTCGAGACCGGCGCGGGCCTCGGCTCGGGCATCCCCGACGAACTCTACGTCGACGCAGGGGCGACGATCGCCTCGGACGCCGACGGGGCCTGGGCCGACGCCGACATGGTGCTCAAGGTCAAGGAACCCGTCGCCGAGGAATACCACCGCATCCGTGCCGGCCAGATCCTCTTCGCCTACCTGCATCTGGCCGCCTCGAGCGAGTGCGCCCGGGCCATCATCGACGCCGGCGCCACGGCGATCGCCTACGAGACGGTCACCGCCGGCCGGACCCTGCCGCTGCTGGCGCCCATGTCCGAAGTCGCCGGTCGGCTCGCCGCACAGATCGGGGCCTTCCAGCTCCAACAGCCCACCGGCGGCTCGGGCATCCTGATGGGCGGCGTGCCCGGCACCCGCCCGGCCAAGGTCGTGGTCATCGGTGGTGGTGTCGCCGGTGAAAATGCGGCGGCGATCACCTCCGGCATGGGCGCCGACGTGACGATCATCGACATCAGCCTGGCCCGGTTGAAGGAAATCGATGTCGCCTACAACGGTCGGATCAAGACGCTGGCCTCCACGAAGTTCACGATCGCCGGCGAGGTCGCCGCGGCGGATCTGGTCATCGGTTCGGTGCTGATCCCCGGGGCCGCGGCCCCGAAGCTGGTCACCACGGAGATGGTCTCGCATATGCGTCCGGGATCGGTGTTGGTGGACATCGCGATCGACCAGGGCGGCTGCTTCGAGGGATCGCATGCCACCACGCATGTCGACCCCACCTATACGGTGCACGACGCCGTCTACTACTGCGTGGGGAACATGCCCGGCGCCGTCCCGCAGACCTCGACGGTGGCGCTGACCAACGCGACCTTGCCCTACGCGCTACGGATCGCCTCCAAGGGCTGGCAGCAGGCACTACAGGACGACGACGGGCTCGCCAACGGCTTGACCGTGCACGACGGCCACGTCACCTTCGCCCCCGTGGCCGAGGCCCTGGGGCTGGCCCACACCCCGACCGCAGAGGTTCTCGCCGCAGCAACGAACCACGCGTAGGCCCCTCCGCCGCTGCTCCCCGTCGGGCCCCAGCCGCCTACCGGTCTAGGCTTGAGGCTGGCGGAAAGGAAAAAGATGTGGGAAGAATATGGACTGACGTGGGTTGATGCCGGTCGGGTGGTGGTATCCGCCATTGCGCTCTACCTCGTGATTCTGGCATTGATCAGGGTCATGGGCCAGCGCACGATGGCGAGCCTGTCCAGCTTCGACCTGGCAGCCGCCGTAGCCCTCGGCGCCGTCGTCGGGCGGGCGATCCTCGGCTACACCCCGACGGTGGTCGCCGGCGCCCTGGGACTGGTCACCCTGCTGGCGCTGCAGGCGGTTACCGGTCAGCTGCGTCGGTTCCGGCGGGTCTCGGGAATGATCAACAACCGCGCGTTCATACTCATGGCCGGGGACGAGGTCATCCAGGCCAACCTGCGGCGGACCCACGTCTCCGAGCGGGAACTGGTGGCCCGGCTGCGCCAGGCAGGCATCCGCCACCGCACCGAGGTCGCCTGCGTGATCCTGGAGTCCACCGGGCAGATCAGCATCCTGCGTTCGGGGGTCCTGATCGAACCGCGGATGCTCGAAGGCGTCACGGGCGCGGATCTGGTCCCGGCCTCGTTCATGGCGGTCCCCTCCGACTAGGGGCAAGCCCCATGCTCTAGCCGTTCCGGCGCCGGTACCTGATCCACAGGACGGCCCCGGCCACCACCACGACCCCGGCCAACGCGATCCACTGCCAGCCGACCGCGATGGCCGCGTAGACCACCGCCATCCCCACCGTGGCGTAGATCAACGCCCACATCAGGCAGCCGACGATCACGGCGGGCAGGTAGCGCGACAACGGCATCCGGGACATCCCCGCGCTGGCGTTCACCGCGGTCTGGATCCCGATGGTGAGGAAGGACAGCGGAACCGCCAGGATCCCCCAGCGGGCGACGAAGCGCTGGGCCCGGCGGTAGATCGGGCCTTCCAGGACGTATTCGAAGCGGGAATGGCTCACCCCCGCGGCGACCCCGCGACCCACCCAGTAGGTCGTGTTCGCCCGCGCCATGGAGAGCAGGAAGAGGAAGAGGTACGCCCAGCCGAAGGGAGCCTCGCGTAACCAATCCATCCACCCAGAATACCGCCGAATCCAGGGCGTCCCGACCACGGCCGGACCCTTAGGGAACGGATTTGATCCGATACACCAGGGCGGCCGCCGCCAGACCGATGATCGCCGCCAAGACGAACAGGGCCATGTAGCCGCCGAGGAACTTCACCGCCAGCAATGCCAGCGCCGGGGCGACCACCTGGGGCAGGGCGGCCGCGACATTGACCACCCCCATGTCCTTGCCGCGGGCCGCTGCCGAGGGCAGCACCTGGGTCAACAAGGCGAAGTCGACCGCGAGATAGGCGCCGAAGCCGATGCCCAGGACCGCCGCGCCGACCATCGCCGCCGGCCAGACCTGGAAGAACGCCATGATCAGCGCGGCGCAGGCGATCACCGCCGAGGCCCCGGCGACGAAGACCTTGCGCTGTCCCACCCGGTCGCTCCACCGCCCGGCCAGCACGCTGGTGATGACCACCATGACCGCGTAGAGCCCGGTCAGCACCAGCACACCGGCGGCGGGATCCGGATGGTGGATCACATCGGTGAGGAAGAACAGCAGGTAGACGATGACCAGCTGGTTGCCCACGAACATGAGAAAACGGGTCAGCCAGGCCCAGCCGAAGTCCGGATGCTTCACGGGGTTGATCCAGAAGGAGCGCAGGAACCGGCCGAGCCGGAACGGCGGATGGTGCCCCGGAGGAAGGACCGGATCATCACGATGGGTCAGGTAGGGGATCACCCCGACGGCGATGGCCGCCGCGCAGATCCAGTAGCCGACGGCGATGTTCCCGGAGATGACGAATCCGACGACGGATCCCCCGAGGATGCCCAGGGTCTGGCCCATGGCCGCCAGCCCGCCCACGGAAGCCCGCTGGGCGACCGGCACCCGGTCCGGGACCGCAGCGGTGATGGTCGAGTACATGGCGTTGCAGCCGGCCTGGACCAACGCCCAGCCGATCACCAGGGCGGCGACCGTGGTGGCCCCGGAAAGGAAGAGCATCGCCGCGGTGCCCAGCACCGCTCCGGCGAGGATCCACGGCGAGCGCCGGCCCCATCTGGAGGTGGTCCGGTCCGACAGGGCCCCGGTGACGGGGTTGGCGACCAGCGCGACGGCGGCACCGCAGGCGGTCACCAGGGTGAGGATGGCTTCCTTGTTCCCGGCGTCGATCGCCGTGGCCTGCAACCCGATCAGGATGTTGATGGGCGCGAAGAACGCGACGTTGATGACCAGGTTGACCATGATCGCCCCGGTCACCCAGCGGGCTCCGACGCGTCGGGTCGGCTCGATCAGTGCTTCCGCGGGGGAGGCGGCGGTCCCGGCCCCGGTGGCGTCCTCGTTCACGACTCCCCCGTTCACAGGACGCCTTGCAGCGCACCGGCTCCTACGGTTCCTACCAGGGCGATGATCAACAGCCACGTCAGGGGCTTGGCGAGGGAACGAGTTTTTTCATGATGTCGCCATCGTATTCGCAACCGCCCCCTCCGCCCATTCCACGTCGCCCCCGGCGTACCGTGGGGGTCATGACCGACGACGATTCCCCCAACACCCCCTTGATCGCCATCACCGGCGCCACCGGCAAGGTCGGTTCCCTGGTGGCCCGCCGCCTGGCCGGAACGGTGCGGTTGCGGCTGTTCTCCCGTGACGTCGAACGGGCCGAGGCCGCGGCCCGCGCGCTGCCCCGCACGACGGCGGCCGCCGAGGCTTCCGCGGCGGCCCTGGACTTCGCCGATCAGCCGGGGGCCGTCCGTGCCCTGGAGGGGGTCGACGTCGTCCTCATGGTCTCCGCGGAGGAGGCCTCCGACCGGCTGGCCCAGCATGCCGCGTTCATCCGGGCGGCCCGGGCGGCCGGGGTGGGGCAAATCGTCTATACCTCGTTCTTCGCCGCCGCCCCCGATGCCGTCTTCACCCTGGCCCGCGACCACTTTGCCACCGAGAAGCTGCTGGCCGATTCCGGGGTGCCGCATACGATCCTGCGCGATAACTTCTACCAGGACGTCTTCCCGCTCTTCGCCGGTGACGACCATCTTCTGCGCGGCCCGGCGGCCGAGGGCAGGGTTTCCGCGGTGGCCCGGGACGACGTCGCCGCGGTGGCGGCAGTGGTGCTCGCCGAAGCCGCCGTGGCCTGGGCCGCCGGGCGGGAACCGGTCCATGCCGGCCACACCTACGACCTGACCGGGCCCGAGGCGTTCGACCTCCATCAGGCGGCAGCGGTGATGACCGAGGTCACCGGGGTGCAGACCCGCTACCTCCACGAGACCGTGGCCGAAGCCCTGGCCTCCCGGGACGGTCTGGGTGCCCCCGACTGGCAGATGGACGCCTGGATCAGCACCTACACCGCGATCGCCTCCGGGGAGCTGGAACCGGTCAGTGCGGATGTCGAACGGCTGCTGGGCCGTCCGGCGCAATCGCTGCGCCGGACGTTGGAACGCCTGCAGGACTGACCGGCACCCGCCCCCGGCGACCGCGCCGGGTCCACGGACCACGAGAACCAGTACGAAAGGCCCTGCCATGTCCCCCACCAACCCTCCGGCCCACCGGCTGGCCATCCTCGACGACCATCAGGACGTCGCCTTGGATTTCGCGCCCTGGACCACGCTGGAGGACGTCGAGATCGTCGTCTTCCACGACACCCTGGCCACCGCCCGGGACACGGTGGAGGCCCTGGCGGGATTCGACATCATCGTCGCCATGCGCGAACGCACGGCCTTCGATGCCGAGATCATCGCCGGCCTGCCCGGGTTGAAGCTGCTGGTCACCACCGGAAAGGTCAACGCCTCCATCGACCTCGACGCCGCCACCGGGGCCGGCATCACGGTCTGCGGGACCGCCGGGTCCACCACCGCCACCCCCGAGCTCACGTGGGCACTGCTCATGGCCTGGATGCGGGATGTCCCGGCCCAACAGGCGTCGTTGCGGGCCGGCACCTGGCAAAACGGTACCGACGTCGGCTTCGGCCTCTGCGGCAGCACCCTGGGCATCCTGGGACTGGGCCGGATCGGTTCACGCATCGCCGCCTACGGGGCGGCCTTCGGGATGGACATCATCGCCTGGAGCCAGAACCTGGAAGCGGACCGGGCCGCCGCGGCAGGGGCCCGGCTCGTGGGTCGCGAGGAACTGTTCGCCTCCGCCGATGTCCTGAGCGTCCACCTGCAGCTCTCGGAACGCACTCGCGGACTGGTCGACGAGACGAATCTTCGCCTGCTGGGGCCCGCCGGGCTGCTGGTGAACACCTCACGGGCCGCGATCGTGGACCAGGAGGCAATGCTTCGGGGTCTGCATGAAGGCTGGCTGGGCGGCGCGGCACTGGATGTCTTCGACGTCGAACCGCTCCCGGCCGACCACCCGGTCATCGCCGCGCCGCGGACCGTGCTCAGCCCGCATCTGGGCTACGTCACCCGGCAGACCTACGAGGTCTTCTACGGGCAGGCCTTCGAGAACGTGAAGGCCTGGCTGGCCGGTGCCCCGTTGCGTCGGCTGAACTAGGACGCGCCCGGCGGCCTCCGAACCCCGCGGTTCCTCGATACGATGGATCCATGTCAGCAGAGGAACGCCGCGAGGGCCAGTGGGCCCCCCGCAACCGGGAATGGAAGTTGGCGCACCACCTGCTTCCCGCCTTCGTCATGGCCGGGTTCCTCATCGGGCTGGGGATCTGGGCGCTGGTCCTGCAATCGCTGCTCTTCGGGGTCCCCCTGGTGGCCTTCGGGATCGGGACCGTCGTGTCACTGTTCCGCGAATTCCGGCTGACCCCCGACGCCCGGCTTCCCGAGCTCAGCGCAGTGGACACCTCCAGCGGTTTGCGGGCCTCCACCCGTTTCGCCTACCGCCATAATTCGGCGGCCTTTGCCGCGGCCACGGTCGGACTCGGGGTCATCGGGCTGGTCGCCGCGCTGGCTGCGGTGGGGAAATTCGCGCTGTGGCACGCAGGATTCGAACGCTTCTGGACCATCGCCGGCGCCATCGTCCTGGGCGTGGCCGGATTCATGATCCTGCGCGAGGGCCTGCGGTTGCTGCGCATCGCCTCCGCCGAGCAGCAACCGGGGGTCTTCCTGACCCGGAGCCGTGTGGTGGTCTTCGGCCCCCTGGGGCTCGCCGAGATGTATTGGCGGGACATGGGCTCGATCAGCGCCGAGAACCCCCGCGGCCGCACCCCCCTGGGCCGGAGAGGCCCGGCGTTGGTGGTCCTGCGTGGCCGCGACCGGACGGCCTCCGACGGTCCGGAAGACCACGGCACCACCGCCCGCAAGGAGGTGGTGGTGCAGGTGGCGTACCTGTTGGCGGACCCGAACGTCCTGCATTCGGCCTTGGTGCACTATCTCGAGCACCCGGCCGACCGGCCCGAACTGGGAACGACGCTGGCGCTGGAGCGCCTAGCCGGCGTTCGGTGACACTCCGGGGTAGAGCAGGATGTCCCCGTCGCGGACCTCGACCTTGTGGATGCGGGCGTTGACGGTTGCCGGCAGGCAGAGTGCCTCACCGGTCTTGAGGCAGAAACGGGCCGAGTGCACGGGGCATTCGACTTCGCCGTCTTCGATCCAGCCTTCGGCCAGCGACGCGGTTTCATGGGTGCATTCGTCGTCGAGCGCGTAGAAACCACCGTCTTCGCTGTGGAAGATGGAAATATCGTTTCCGGTTCCCGTGTCATCGGAGTCGATGACCTTGGCCTCGCCTTCTTCGATGTCTTCGACCGGTCCCACATTGATGGGTTCGCTCACGGTGTCACTCCTTGGTTGGTGCAGCGGGACACCAATCGGGTCCCTGTCTTTCCAGTGTTGTCCAACGCCGTTCGCCGCGCAATGTGGCCCGTCACAACGGGGGCGCCCCCTCCGGGAAGCACCCCCGTTGTGACATCGAGCCCGGACCCCCGGTTCCCGGTCAGTCCCCCTCGACGCCGGCACGGTGCGCGCCCCGTGGACGCTGCCCCGGTCCATCGCCTACCGGCTCCATGGCCTGGGCGGCCGGCACGGGGGCCATGGACGGCACGCGGGACGGTTCGCTGCCGCCACCACCGGCTCCCACGGACACCGGTTCACGGTGGTCCGTCGGCCCGGGCACGTCGCTGGCCGCCAACTGCCCCTCGGCCGCCGAGGTCGCCGGTATCTCACGCTCGATGCGGGTGGCCAGCTTCGATTCCTTCATGAAGAACAGGGCGATGGTCGCGGCGATGGCCAACGGGACCATCCACAGGAACAACGGGACCAGGGCCTCGTTATAGGCCGAGACGATGACCTCGCGGATCGGGGCCGGCAGCGAGGTGACCAGTTCGGGGGTCAGCGAGTTGGTGCTGGCTCCCGACGAGGCGCCATCGGGCAACTTATCGGCCAGGATGTCCTTCAACCGGCTGGCGAAGAGCGAACCGACCACTGCCGAGCCCAGGGTGGCCCCGACCTGGCGGAAGTAGTTCTGCCCGGCGGTCGCCGTGCCGACGAACTTCAGCGGGAAGGAGTTCTGCGCCACCAGGGTGAGCATCTGCATGCTCATGCCCAGCCCCAGACCGATCACGCCCAGGAACACACAGATCATGTAGACCTCCGTGTCGGAGTGGATGGTCGAAAGCAGTCCGAGGCCCAGGCCCAGCGTGCCGGCCATCATGACCTTCTTATAGCGCCCCGAGGCCGAGACCTGGCGCCCCACGACGATCGAGGTCACCAGCAGGGCGCCCATCATCGGGATCATCAGCAAGCCGGCTTGGGTCGGGCCGAAGCCTGTGACCATCTGCAGGTAGGTGGGCATGTAGCCGATGGCCCCGAACATCGCGATGCCGACCATCAGGGCCGCGAATGTCGTCAGGACGAAGTTGCGGTTCTTGAACAGCATCAGCGGGATCACCGGTTCGGAGACCTTGCGCTCGACCAGGACGAAGGCCACCGCGAAGACCAGGGTGGCCGCGAACAGTCCCAGGATCTCGGGGGAATCCCAGGCGTAGGTGTTCCCGCCCCAGGTGCAGGCGAGCACCAGGGTGGTGGTGGCGATCCCCATCATCATCATCCCGACGACGTCGATCTTGGGGCGGGCCTCGTTGACCGTCCGGGGCACATGCAGCAGGAAGATGGTGGCCAGCACCGCCAGGACGCCCAAGGGCAGGTTCAGCCAGAAGGCCCAACGCCAGCCCGGCCCCTCCGTCAGCCACCCACCGAGCAGTGGTCCGGCGACCGAGGACAAGGCGAAGACCCCACCCATGACGCCCATGTATTTGCCGCGCTCACGAGCCGGGATGACGTCGGCGATGGTGGCCTGGGAGAGGATCATCAACCCGCCACCACCGAGCCCCTGGACGACGCGGGCGAGGATGACGCCGTTCATGGTGCCGGAGAGGGCGCCGAGCACAGACCCGCTCATGAAGATCAGGATGGCGATGATCAGCAGCGGTTTGCGCCCGAAGAGATCTCCGAGCTTGCCGTAGACCGGCATCATGATGGTGGAGGCCAGGATGAACGCCGTGATGATCCACGCCATGTGTTCGACGCCGTTGAGCTCGCCCACCATGGTGGGCAGGGCGGCGGAGAGCACGGTCTGATTCAGCGAGGCCATCAGCATCGTGATCATCAGGGCCGCGAAGAGCAGCATGATGTGGTTCTTGCTGCCGAGCACCGGCTTGGCTCTGGTGGTTTTAAGCGTTGTCATGGGTGGCTTGCATTACCTCTCGGAAAATCTTGACGGTTGAGTCGATATGCAGATCGATGTCGGCGACGGTCCCTTGTGGATCGGAACGGTAGGCGAATCGGGTGATGGTTCCCGCGAGCATGAGCAGCGCCCGGGCGGAATCCTGGCCATCGGGCAGCAGGTTGAGTGTCTCCTCGGCAGCGTCGCTGTCCATGCGTTCGTGCAGGATTTCGTCGACCAGCTGTTCGGCGGCGTTGATGTGCTGGACCATCCGACCCTTGAGTTCCGGATACCGGGTGATGATGTCGCGCCTGACCTGGTAGGCGTGGCCCCGGCCGAGACTCGTCGCCATCACCCCGGCAAGGATCCTGACGATCCGGGTCAGCAGGTCCGCATCACTGCTGCGGAACTTCTCCAGCAGTTCATCGGACACCAAGGGTGCCCGCGTGCCCAGAATGGCGTCTTCCTTGGTGGGGAAATAGTTGAAGAACGTTCGTTTGGAGACCCCCGCACGGGAGGCGACCGCCTCGATCGTCACGGAGACCGGCCCGTCTTCGAGCGTCATGGCAGCTGCGGCGTCATGAATCGCGTTCCAGGTCTCGAGGCGGTTGCGCTCACGCTGGGTCAAGGGCACTTCTTGCATAGGTACAGTTTATGCACTCATGCAAAGATTGCACAACTGCAATCTTTGTGGAATAGACCACATTTTTTCCTTGACAGGCCCCTGTCGCTCGGTAGGATCGCCCGTACGCCACGGGTGTGTGGCACCTCACATTTCGCATCTTCGGGAGTCTCGATATGAAGCCACGCGCGCATTCGATCCAGAGAGCCGGCGTCGTCGTCGCGGGCCTCGCATTGGCCGCCACGACCCTGGTGGCGCCGGCCCAGGCCGCCGCCCCCGCGGGGGGCAGCCACGGAAGCCACCACGGTGGCGGGCCGGGAGGCCACCACGGCGGGGGCCACGGCAACGGCCATGGCGGTCATCCTGGCGGGGGTCATCACGGCGGGGGTCATGGATCTGGGCACCACCGGCCGGGAACCAGCACCATCCAGTTGCTGGGCATCAATGACTTCCACGGTCGGATCGAGGCGGGCGGCACTTCGGCCGGCGCCGCGGTGGTGGCGGGAGCCGTCAAGGAGTTGTCCGGCAAGAAGAAGCACAACACACTGTTCGTCTCCGCGGGCGACAACATTGGCGCCTCGACGTTCACTTCCTTCTCCCAGGACGACACCCCCACCATCGACGCACTACGCACTGCCGGGCTGGATGTCTCCTCTGTGGGAAACCACGAATTCGACCGCGGCATCGACGACCTGAAGAACCGGGTCATCCCGCGCTACGGAAAGCACAACAGGAACGCCGGGGCCGACTACGCACTGGGCGCCAACGTCTACCATGAGGGCACCCACCAGCCAGCGTTGAAGGAATATGCGCTGCGCAAGGTCCAGGGCGTCACGGTCGGCTTCATCGGCGTCGTCACCGAACAGACCAAATCGTTGGTCACCCCCTCCGGCGTGGCCGGCCTCGACTTCGGTAACCAGCTCGAGGCCGTCAACCGGGTCTCGACCCAGCTTTCCGACGGCAAGAAGTCCAATGGTGAGGCGGACGTGATCGTTCTGCTGGCCCATGAGGGGTCTGCCAGCACCGACTGCTCGGCGATCGCCGACGAGGACACCGCCTATGGGGAGCTCGTCCGCGGGGCATCGGCCGACGTCGACGCCATCTTCTCCGGCCATACCCACCAGGAATACGCCTGCTCTTTCCCGGTGGAGGGGTGGTCGTCCTCGATGAAGCGCCCGGTGGTCCAGGCCCATGAATACGGCACCACTCTGGACCGGGTGAAGATCACCGTGGACCGTCGTTCCACGAAGCCGGTCGCCCTCTCGGGTTCACTGGTGGAGCTGACGAAAACGAACCACGCCGGCGAGACGGTTCCTGCCTTCCCAGCGGATCGGCGCGTGGCACGGGTCGTGAAGAAGGCGGCCGAACAAGCAGAGATCGTCGGCGCAGAACAGGTGGGCCGGATCAGCGCCGACATCCTGCGCGGCGGGAACGAGCCGGGGGCCGACCGCGGCGTCGAATCCTCGATGGGTAATCTCGTGGCGGATATGCAACTGTGGGCGACCTCCAACGAGGATTTCGGCGGCGAACCGGCACAGATCGCCCTGATGAACCCGGGAGGCCTGCGGGCCGACCTGCTGTATGGCACGAACGGGACCGTCACATATAAGGACGTGGCCAACGTCCAACCATTCGGCAACACCTTGTGGACCGAGGACCTCACCGGGGCTCAGTTGAAGACCGTGCTGGAAGAACAGTGGCAGCCCGATGGCTCCAGCCGGCCCAAGCTGCATCTGGGGATCTCCGAAGGCCTGGACTACACCTACACGGAGGATGCGGCCCGCGGCTCACACATCACCTCGATGACCTTCGACGGTGCGGCCATTGCCGACGACGACGTGTTCAAGGTGGTTATGAACTCGTTCCTTGCCGCCGGTGGTGACAACTTCACCACGTTGGCCGAGGGGGCAAACGCGACCGACTCGGGCCAAAGCGACCTGGTCGCTGCCCTGGATTACTTCGAGGCCCACGACGTCGTCGACCCGGCCCCGCTGGGCCGGGCCGTCGCGCAGTAGTCGCAGTGTCCGCGCCGGCCATTCGCCGGCGCGGCCGTTGCCGGCCGCCTTCAGCCCATGCGCGAATTCGCCAGGATGATGCCGATGGGGGCCGATACCAGGATGATCACGATCATCGCCCGGTATCCATAAAGCCACCACCGCTGTTCCGAGGCAGCACCGCGGGCCGCCCAGATGAACAGGCCCATGGCGACGACGATCAGCCCCGCACCAATCCACGTCAGCAACGTCAGGGAGAACATCGAGCCACCCAGTACGGCGATATTGGCGAGGTTGTACGTCAAGACTTCGGCCGAAACGAAGCCCTCCGACGGGGTTTTTACGGCCAACCGGGCCTGGCCCAGGCCCAGCACCACTTGCGCGACACCGACCACCAGCACCAGATAGGCGACCGCCCAGGCGGCCAAATAGGACGGGGAGGCGGCACTGATGGCGGAGAAGAGACCACCGAGCAGCATGCCGAGGCCACCGATGACGAGGAAGGGAGTCGCTGTTCTGTTCACGCCTACAGACTACGGATTCACCGTCTCCCGTGGAACAACCCTCAGGCCCGGTTCTTCAGGGTGTCTTGACGCCGAAACTCCCGCACCCATACGGAGAGCGTGAATCCGGAGCCTGCGACGATGAGCGCGCCGATCACGGGCAGCCACCAGGATTCCCCGAAGAGCCCGAAGACCAACAGCAGTAGACCCACGAGGATCATGGCGCAGTAGGCGGCAATCAGGAGGCGTTGCTGGGTGGAGAAGCGCATACGCGCACCGTACCGCGTATTCGCCGACCTTTCGAGAGGCGGGCAACACCTGAGAGACTCTGCCCATGAGCGTTTCCTTCCAGTGCACGACGTGGACCACCATCCCTCAGGAACACTTATTCGATCTGGCCCGGAACATCGACACCCATCAACAATCGCTGGCGAAGTCCCGGGAGGAGGCCATCGCCGGTGTCACTTCCGGCCTCATCTCACTCGGTGAGAACGTGACATGGCGGGCTTGGCACTTTGGCGTCCCCCTGAAGATGACCAGCCGCATCATGCAGATGGAAGCACCGCACTCCTTCATCGACGAACAGGTCAAGGGCCCGTTCCGCTGGTTTCGTCATATCCATGAGTTCAGCCAGGAGTCGGGGGGAACAACCATGGTTGACCGCGTCGATTTCGCCGCACCGTTCGGCCCTCTCGGTCGTTTGGCAGAGAAGCTCTTCCTGGCCCGTTATCTGCAGAAGCTCATCGAGGAGCGGAACCGCCATCTCAGCGCCGGGCCCGTGGACTAATTAGCGGCCCTGATTGCGCGGATGCTTCCGTGCAACGCGTTCATTTCCGCGCTTATGGTTGCCGGTGATTCGCGCCATGAGTGCCTGCGGTTCTTGTGTTTCGATGTCGGCCAGGAAGCACGTGGCCATCATCCCGCGCAGTGTTGACGCCCGCCGGCCCTGATGGAAGATCACGACGGAACCGCCACGGGCACACGGTTTGTCAGCCCCCTGCCGCACCAGCCGCGTCTCGCACCGCTTCCGGCCACGGCCGCCAGTGCCCATCGGAAGGGAGCATGGCTTCTGCCACCTCCATCCTTCCCTCGGGCACATCCTCGGCATGGATGCACCCGGCTTCTTCCCACCGGCCCGGCTCGGCCAGCCGATAATCGACAGATTGGTCGTCGTTGGGATTAATTCGTTCAAAATAGCCGCCTGAGACGACGGCTCGCACCACGGATTCAAGGTTTTCCAACAGCTCCTGGACATCGTCATCGCAGGCATCGCAACCGCATACCGGATAGTGGGCGTCGTAGAGGGCGCCAGCGTGCAGGAAGATCCCCGGGAACCCGGTGAAGACGAAGGTCAGCGGGGCCGCGAGCAGGTTGGACGGGACGACCCGGACCGCGTGGACGACGTCCTCCGAGGGGAACAGCAGATCGGAAGCAACCTCCGGGTCCCGTTCGGCGACGACGTCAAAGGCGTCCAACAGCCAGTCGAGCTGGGCATCAGCGACCTCATGCAAGGGAGCGAACCGGTGTCGATGGCCCACCGTGGAGTAGGCGCGCGAAGGCGGAGACATCCCTTCCCACCGATGGCCGTAGGCGATCGGGGCGCCCTGTCCATCGCGATGGATCTCCGGGGTGAACTCCGGGCGCCGGTATCCGCTCATGGCCCCACGATAACCGCTGGGATACCCCCTGGCGAGGGGAATCCTGCTGCGGGGATGGCGGGCTCTCCACCCGCGGATGACCCGGCGTATGTCTCCGGATGACGCGACGCGTTTGCCCGATCGGCGTTCCCGCCAGCAGAATCGAACCCAAGAATCAAGAGATCCAACCTGAGGCCCTGGCCGGTTGGACGGCAACCCCCTTCGCCATAGTGGGGTGCCCCAGGTGACGATTCGACGCCGTCCCGACCGGGAGGCGTAAGTATGGCGCAGCGCCACGCTCGCCATGACAGCGAAGGAACGCCATGACCCAGACCCTTGCAGAAACCAGCATTTCCAACCGCGCCGAACGCCTCGATTCCGCGGGATCCGCCTGGGCGGAACGGATCGGTCAGAACACTGCCAGCGCATCGCTGCAGTTCCGCGCGACGGCCGACCCGGTGGGCTCGGTCGGTTCGACCATCCGCGCCGGACGCCACGAATTCACCGTCGACGAACCGGCGGCATTGGCCGGGGACGACGTCGCCGCCAGCCCCGTCGAATACGCCCTCGGGGCGTTGATCTCCTGCCAGGTGGTGGTCTACCGCCTCTATGCTCACCAGCTGGGCATCACGATCGACTCGCTGGACATCTCGGCGGACGCCGACCTGGATGTGCGCGGCCTGTTCGGCATCGAGGACAAGGTCCGCCCGGGATTCGGTGATGTGCGGCTGACCGTGGACGTCTCGGGTCCGGCCACCGAGGAACGCTATGCCGAACTCCAGGCGGCCGTCGACGCCCACTGCCCGGTATTGGACGTCTTCACGAACCCGACCCCGGTGACCACGACCCTGCGGGTCAACTCCTAGAAGGCGGCCAGCAGCCGACTCCCAACAGGACCTCCGAACCGGCTGTACCTGCCGAATTGCACGGTGTTGTCCCTGGGGCTGCGGCTCCTGGTGTCCAGTCACGATCCATGAAGCAGCGATCTCTTGATGTTCATGAAGTGAGCTTCTGTCTAGTTCGACGGTCCAGTGACAACTGTCCGGCTCCCGGCACCGTGATGGCCAAGTTGAAACCGCTGAGCTGTCGTGGATCGGGGTCTTCCCCGAGGACCAGTGCGCCCAGGCCTGCCACTGCCGGCGGCGGGAGCCGTCAGCAGGGCAGTGGCGGTGGCCGGCAGCCTCCAGAGGTCCCCCTGAACCACAAGGTGTAGGCGGGCAATCCTCCGATGCCACCGAGCTAGAGGTAGCCGGTTGCCCCGGCGGCCTCGAGCTAGTCGGGGTGGCTCCGGGGGCCTACCCCACACCAAGGGCAGACACGACGCGACATGGGGAGTCCTCCCCATCGCATGTCAAGGCTCCATCTGGAAGACTACTCCCGATCACCCGAAATACTTTCGATGGAGGAAATTTTGAGCAGCAGCACCCCCAACCCCTATGGCAACCCCGGAGGGGTCACCATGCCCACCCATGGTGAGGCTCCCTTGGACCAGCCGCTCTACGGGGCCAGCTTCGGCCAGGCCATCAAGCGCTTCTTCAAGAAGTATGCGACCTTCTCGGGTCGGGCCAGCCGCAGCGAGTTCTGGTTCTTCGCGCTTTTCAACGCCATCGTCTACACCGTGTTCTACGGCTTGGCGATCGGATTCGGACTGGCCGGCTCCGACCCCGTCACCGGTGAAATGGGTGCCGGCGGGGCCATCCCCTCCTTGGTGATCGGGCTCTATGGGTTGGCCATCATCATCCCGTCCATCGCCCTGAGCGTCCGCCGCCTGCACGACGGCAACTTCAGCGGATTCCTGTACCTGCTGATCCTGGTGCCGATTCTCGGTGGGCTCGTGGTCCTCGTCCTCATGATCATGCCCTCCGTCCCCGAAGGTGCTCGTTTCGACGCCGATGGCGGCGCGGCAGCCTACGGGAACGCCTTTGGCACCTCTGCCGGGTACCCGGGAGCACCGGCTGCCGGCGGCGGTTTCGCGGGCCAGAACCCCCCACAGGGCTACCAGCAGCCCACCGACCCGACCCAGGGCTAGCCAAGCCCCGGCGATGTCCCGGCGGTCCGCCGCCGGGGCATCGGCCCCGCACGCCAGCGCACACCGCCTGGCCTCGACTCCCCCGGAGAACCCCTTGAGCGCTGGTTACCCCAACCCCTACGGCGGCCCCGCGGGATCCGTCGCCCCGTAAAGCAACCCCTCGGGGCGCACCGTCACCTTCGGGGAGGTCCCGGTGGAGCAGCCGCTCTACGGCGCGGATTTCTATCAATCCGTGAAGCGCTTCTTCGGCAAATATGCAACCTTCAGTGGTCGAGCGAGCCGGAGTGAGTACTGGTGGTTCTGCCTCTTCAACAGCATCGTCTATCTCGTCCTCTTCGCCGTGTTCATCGTTCTCGGGGTCGGTGGCATGGACCCGGTGACCGGCGAGATGGGGCTCGGCGCCGCCTTCCCGCTCCTGCTGCTCACTGTCTACTGGCTGGGGACCTTCGTCCCGAACATCGCGCTCTGCGTGCGTCGGCTGCATGATGGGAACTTCAGCGGGCTGTTGTACCTGCTCACCCTGATCCCTTTCTTCGGCGGGGCTGCTCCTCTTCATCCTCCTGCTCATGCCCTCGGCCCCCCGCCGGCGCCCGTTTCGACGCGGATGGCGGAGCGGCAGCCGGCGCGGCCATGCTCGGGGCACCCACCGGGCATCCAGGCTCCGCGGTCGGCTACCCCGGCGCCCCGGCCGGCGATCCCGCGGGGCAGTACCCTCCACAGGGCCACCGGCAGCCCACCGATCCGACGCGGGGCTAGTCACGCCCCACGGATGTCCCGGCGGTTCAATGCCAGCACCGAGAGCCCGATGCACACCAGACCCACCCCTGCCAGCAGGAGGGCCGCCGGGACATCCACCCCGCTCACCAGCGGGGATTGTCCGTAGGCCCAGTAGTAGGGCGACAGCCCGTGCAACCATTCCAGTTCCGGATTCTGGTTGCCGATGGCGTTGAAGGCGTATCCCAGCACCGCCACCACGGCTCCGACGCCGATCCCGTGGATCCGCCGCCCCCCGATAGCCCCGCCCAATAAGGCGAAGGAGCCGTTGAAGAACACCAGCAGGGCGAACATCAGCACCCCTGCCACGGCATGGCCGGCGTCGATCCCCAGTTCCGAGGGCCCCTTGAGGATCAGCAGCACGGCCAGGATGAACAGGTGCAGGAGCAGGATCCTCATGACCAGCGCCGCGGCCCGTTCGAGGACCAGCTGGCTGCGGGTCACGCCGTGGGCCAGGGTGAGTTCGAGCAGGCCCGATTCCTCATCCCCACCAATGGCAGCCGCCCCGGCGCCGACGGCCATGATCGTCATCAGCAGGAAGCCGATCAGGCCGAAGACGGTCGCCTGGGTGTAGCCCGGTCCGCTGGTGATCTGGCCGTAGTTCAACGCGTCGACGAGTTCGGGGGGCAGGGACTGGATCATTTGCTTCATCTGCTCGCTGCCCCCGATGGACGGGTAGAGCGGCAGATACAGGCCCATCACCGCCAGCATGGCCAGCGCCCAGATGAGCATCGAGGCCTTCGCATCGATGAGCGCCTTGGAGAAGAGCGGAAGGACTCGCGGACGGCTTTGCCGGCCGCGGTGCAGGGCGGTGGCGCTCATGAGGTGGTCCTTCCGGCGCCGTGGTGCCCGTCGGTGGTTCCCGGGGTCCGGTACAACCCCAAGACCACCTCTTCCAGATCCGGTTCCTCCACGGCCAGGTCCACGGGCCGCAGCCGGGGCAGGAGGTCCACCAGCTCAGCCACCGGACCGGACCACGTCGCCGAGGCCTGGCACACCGGCCGGCCGTCGCCGTCTTGCATCTGCTCCAGCCGTAACCCGTCGAGGCCTTCCAGCGCCCCCAATAGCCCCCGCACCTGGTCGACGGGCAGCGGGGTTTGGATGCGCAGGCGGCTGGTGGCTCCCTCGCGTAGTTCGGCGACCGTGGAGGTCGTGGCAATGGCTCCTTCGCGCAGGATCGCCACGGTGTCTGCCGCCTGTTGGATCTCGCTGATGACGTGCGAGGAGAGGAAGACCGTTTGCCCGGCTTCGCGTGCTTCGGCGACCAAGGACAGGAATTCTTGTTGCATCAGCGGGTCCAGTCCGCTGGTGGGTTCATCGAGGATGAGCAGTTCGGGTTCGTGCATGAAGGCCTGGATGATCCCGAGCTTCTGCTTATTGCCCTTGGACAGCCGACGGGTCTGCCGATCCAGGTCGAGCCCGAGGCGTTCCGCCAGCCCCTCGACCCGGCCGGAGGCGACGGGCCCGCTGATGTCCTCGAAGTGGCGCAATAGCCGCCGTCCGGTGGTCCTGCCCTCGAGGATCAGTTCCCCGGGCAGGTAGCCGATGCGTCGTCGGAGGTCCGGACCGGCCTGGCGCGGTGGGACGCCGAGGACACCGAGGTGTCCGGCGCTGGGCCGGATGATGTCCAGCAGGCAACGCATCAGCGTGGTCTTTCCGGCGCCGTTGGGCCCGATGACCCCGAACACGGATCCGCGCGGGACGGCGAAGTCGATACCGTGCAGGACCTCGTTGTTTCCGTAGCTCTTGTGCAGTCCAGTGACTTCAATGGCGTGGCCCATGACCGTCCTTTTCTTCGAGCGTGGTGGCGGCTTCCCGCGTAGCGTCAAGGAATGCGGAGTCCGTATACAACGGATGCGTATAAAGGTCGACGGCGGGGACCGCGAGTCGGTCGATGGCTTCCACACCGAACCCCTGCTGGCCCAAACCACGGGCGACATGGCGACCCAGGACCAGCAGGCCCAACGACTGGGTGACCATCAGGGCGGCAGTGGCTTCGGGGTCCCCGACCTGGCGCATAGTCCCGGCCCGGGCGCCGTCCTGGAGGATCTGCAGAGTCAGGGAGAAGTAGGCGTCGAAGAGGGAGTCCCCTGCCTCCGAATCCTCCACCACCGCTCGTCGGATATAGGCGAGCTCACGTTCATATGCAGCGGGGTTGGCCAGATATTCGGTCAGTGCGTCACGCAGCTTGGCGGGGTCTTGGGACTTGGCGGTGGCCGATTCATGGGCCGTTTCCAACACGTGGGTATCGCAGGCCCGGCGCAGCCCCTCCTTGGTGCCGAAATAGTGGATGACCAGCCCTGGGGAGACCTCGGCGGCGGAGGCGATGTCGCGCACCGTGGTCCGGGAGAAGCCGTGCCGACCGAAGAGGGTGATCGCGGCATCGCGGATCCTGGCCCGGGTCGTGACATCACCATCAATTGAACGCATGTTTAAGATACTAAACAACGGTTCAGCATAGTCAAGGGTCGGACGCTGCACGCACGCAAAGGAGGCGGCCCCGCAGTGGGGGGCCGCCTCCTTTCGTCAGGGAATGAGCCTAGGCATTCACTGCCTGGCATGCTCCCTTCCATGCCTCCCAGCCGGCATAGCTGCCGTCGAGCTCGATGACGTCGTGACCGGCACGGCGCAGGGCGCTGGCGGCGACCGAGTTACGCACCCCGCTCTGGCAGTAGGTCACGATGGTGCCCGAGGTCGGCAGCTCGTCCTGGTGCCACAGGACGCGCCCGCCACTGAGCTGTTCGGAGCCGGGGATGTGGCCCTCCGCGTGTTCGGTCTTATTGCGCACATCGAGCACGAGTGCCGCGTCGAAGCCCTCGAGTTCCTCTGGCTGGAGCAGCGCCGGGGTATGCATCGGCAGCCCCTCCAGGCCGGTGACGTAACCGGCGACCCGGTCGATCCCGACCCGCACCAGGTGGTCCCACATCTCCTGGGCTTGATCCTGGGTGTCCGCCAGCAGAACCAGTGGACGCTCATCGGTCTCCGGGTCCACCGCCCAGGCGCCATAGCTGGCAATCTTCTGACCAGCGGGGATGTTCAGCGAGTGGTCCACCGTGCCCTGGTGCACCTCGTGGTGTGATCGGGTATCGACGAAGCTCACCGTGTCCAGTTCGAGATCGCGGCGAACGTCGTCGGTGGAGAGCTCCTCCAGGGCGGGGCGTTCGCCCAGCATCGCCGGGCCATCTCGGTTTTCCCGCTTCATCCGACCGAAGTAGGCATGGGCATCGGGCTGGCCGTTGAGCAGCTCGTGAACGAAACCCTGCTCGTCATTAGCGGCAATGTACGGTCCCCACCAGGAGTAGAGGCGCTCATACCCGACGGTGGTCGCCGGGACCGCACCGAGGGCCTTGCCGCAGGCGCTGCCCGAACCATGGGCCGGCAGGACCTGGACGTAATCCGGTAGGGCCAGGAACTTCTCGCGCAGGCTCGTGAAGATGAGGCTGGCCCCTTCGAACCGGGTATCCACTCCTCCGGCTGCCTCGTCGAGCAGATCCGGCCGGCCGAGGTCCCCGACGAAGACGAAGTCCCCGGAGAGCATGAAGCCGGGCTGATCGGAGAAGGCCCCGTCGGTCACCAGGAACGAGAGGTGCTCCGGGGTATGCCCGGGGGTATGGGAGGCGGTGAGCTTGATGTTCCCGACGGTGATGTCATCGCCGTCGTAGAGCCGGTTGGCCTCGAAGTCATATTGCCAGTCGGGGCCACCTTCGCCGGAAACATACATTTCGGCCCCGGTGGCAGCGGCCAGTTCACGGGTACCTGAGAGGTAGTCGGCGTGGATGTGGGTTTCGGTCACCGCGACGATGCGCATGCCGTTTTCCGCCGCAAGGTCCAAATAGGTCTGGATGTCCCGGCGGGCGTCGACCACCACGGCCTCGCCGTTGCGCTGACAGCCGATGAAGTAACTTGCCTGCGCCAGATCTTGGTCGTAAATGCGCTCGAGTAGCATGCGATCTCCTTCGCGTGATTCGATACCCCGGGGGGTATTGGTTTCATGACGACAATAATACACCCAGGGGTATTTCTCAACCAATGGGTCCCCGGCGTCGAAACTGTTTTAGTAGTGCGTAGAGGTGTTTCAGGCGGGGATGGGGTGATGGGTTTCCTTCAGCCGGGCGGCGACGACGATCGCCGTGAGTACGCTCAGGATCGCTGCCATGACGACCGCGGCCTGCAAGCCCAGGGCGTCGGCCACCAGGCCTCCCGCGATTGCACCCACCGCGTAGCCCGCATCACGCCAGACCCGGTAGACCCCCACGGCCCTCCCCCTCCAGGCTGGATGGGCAACGTCCCCGACAACGGCCAGCAGCGTGGGGTAGACCATCGCGGTTCCGACCCCCAGCAGCGCGGCCGCTGCCGCCCAGATGCCGAACCCGTCTCCGGCGGCGATGACGGCGAGCGCAACTCCTTGGACGGCCATCCCCCAGACCACCAGCTGTTTGCGCCCGATCCGGTCGGACAGTGCTCCGGTGACTAGCTGCCCAAGGCCCCAGACGCCCGGGTAGATGGCGAAGAGGAGTCCGATCCGCCCGTCGCTGAGGTGAGCCGTGGCGAACAGTAGGGGGAAGACGCCCCAGGAGAGCCCGAAGTTCAGGTTGTTCACCAACCCCGCCCAGCTGGCCGAGGAGAGCGAGGGGTCCTTGAAGCTGGTCAGCTCGGCGATCCGCCGGCTATCCAGCTGCGCGTCCACCCGGGTGGGGCCCGCAGACCGTGCCGTCGCCTGTTGTTCTGCTTCCAACCGGGAGTGGCCCTTGGTTTCACGGACGAACAGGCCGGTGAGCACGAGCCCGAGGGCCGTATAGGCGATCCCGAGGAGGAACGGGGCGGGACGCAAACCGAATTGTTCGGCCAGATGCCCGGTCAGCAGGGAGGTGATGGCCACGGCACCGTATCCCGCCGCTTCGTTGAACCCCATCGCCAGGCCTCGCCGGTTCGGTCCGATCAGGTCGATCTTCATCACCACGGTGGTGGACCAGGTCAGGCCCTGGTTGACGCCCAACAGGATATTCGCGGCCACGACCCATCCCCAGCTGGGAGCCAGGATGAGCATCAAGGGGACCGGGACGGCGAAAAGCCAACCTATCATCAGTACTGGTTTGCGCCCGTGACGGTCCGAGAGCGTTCCGGCGAACCAGTTGCTGACGGCCTTGGCGATGCCGAAGGCCGCGACATAGGAAAAGATGAACGTGTACCCGGAGAGGCCGAACTCGGCGCCGGCGAGCAGGGGCAGCACCGTTTGCTGCTGGCCCACCATTCCACCGACGAGGGCGTTGACCGCCACGAGCAGCACGAACTGCGGGGCATTCGCCCGCAACCCCAACACGGGGATCCTCGCGCCGGACTTTTTCTTCATGCGGGACTTCCCTTCGGTCGGTGTCAGGCGGTTCGGCGAGAGCCGCTTCAGCGGCCCGGGTTTCAGGCTTGCTGACCCTGCTGCTCCAGTTGGGAGCGGACGGTATCCATATCGAGTTCCTTCACGGCTTCGATGACCTTTTCCAGCTCCTTCCCTGGCAGGGCACCCGGCTGACTGAATACGAGGATGCCATCACGGAAGGCCATCAGTGTCGGGATGGAGCTGATGCCCGCGGACGCCGACAGGGCTTGTTCGGCCTCCGTGTCGACCTTTCCAAAGAGTACGTCGGCATGGTTGTTCGAGGACTTCTCGTAGGTGGGGGCGAACGAACGACACGGTCCGCACCAGGCCGCCCAGAAGTCCACCAGGACGATGGGGTTCTCTTGCAGGGTTTTCTCGAAGTTCTTTTCGGTCAGGTCGATGGTGGACATGTTGACTCCTTTTCGTGGTGACGGTGGTTCCGTCGAATAGTTAGCGGGAGGTCGTGATGACGGGCTCTTCGTTGGAGGCGAGGAAGCGGGCCTTGCACGAGGGAATGAGGTACCTGCAGGCCACCGCGGCCACCGCCAGTACGACCCCGAGAATGCCGACCACCAGGTTGGCCGGGGCCGGTAGCTCCTGGACCAGGACGAACACGCCCATGGCCAGGACGAACACCCCAAATCCCTTGCGCAACGCGTTTTCGGGGATCCTGCCGGCCAGCCGCGAACCGACCAGTGAACCCAGGATCGCTGCGGCAGTCACCCCCGACACCAGGGCCCAGTCCAGGGAGATGGTGGTCAGGTACCCGCCCAGTCCGGCGAAGGACTTCAGGGCGATGACCACCAATGAGGTGCCGACGGCCACGGGCATGGACAGCCCGCCCATCAGCGCCAGCGCGGGAACAACAAGGAATCCGCCGCCGGCACCGACGAGCCCGGTGAACAGGCCGACGACCAGGCCTTCGAGGATGACCTTGCCCAGCGGAAGATCGCCGTCGTGCACCTGCGCACCTCCGCCCTTGCGGCCACGGATCATGGCCATCGACGTGGCAACCATCATCAGCGCGAAGGCGATCATGAGCACCGTTCCGGGGATATGTCCGCCCAGCAGTCCGCCGCCGAAGGCCCCCGCCATGCCGGCGGCCCCGAAAACCAGGCCGGTGCGCCACTTCACCCGGCCGTTGCGGGCATGACTCACGGCACTGACCGCCGAGGTGGCCCCCACCACGAACAACGAGGCGGCGATGGCCTCCTTGGGATTCATTCCTGCGACATAGGTCAGGATCGGAACGGTGAGGATGGAGCCACCCCCGCCGAGCAGGCCGAGGGAGAGTCCGATCAGCACCGAAAGGACGAGTGTCAACAGGAGGGTCAGCGTCATGGCAGGGTCCTTATCGGAAGTCGGAGGAAGGCGGGGGCCCTCGGGCTAGGCGGTGGGCAGGCCGGCGCCCTGCCAGGCGGACATGCCGCCGGCCATGGTGTCCGCCGTGTAGCCGGCGGCGTTGAGCGCATCGGCCACCTGGGCACTGCGGTTTCCGCTGCGGCAGACCACGATCACGGGGCGGTTGGCATCAAGCTCCTCCACGCGTTCGTTCAGTTGTCCCATCGGGATGTGCACGGCGCCGGGGATCATTCCTTCGGCGGTTTCGAAGTCCTCGCGGACATCGAGGACCTGTTCGGTCCTGCGGCGTTGGTCGGTTTCGGTGATCGTGGTTTCAGGCATGGTGGCTCCGTTGGGGTCAGGGGTGGAAATCAGTGGTTCGAACGCGGGATCTGGCCGATCACCGCACGAGGCGCCGGGCAGGTCGCCCCCTGGTTCCATGGCATCTTGGACAGCGCCTGGCCCATGGCGCAGGTGTTGGTGGCCGCCGAGACGGTCAGCCCGGTGCCGATCGCTCCGGAAAGCAGCCGGAGCCTGGGTGAGAGGAACTTCCCGGCCAGCAGGCCGGCGACGACCAGGGATCCGGCCACCAGGCGTACCTGACGCTCCAGGTCCCAGCGCTGGACGCCACGGACGACGTCCCCACCGGCGGCGGCAAAAGCGGGCACCCCGCCATCGAGCACCTGGGCATGGTCGACCCCGACGCCGTCGAGGCGGGTGCGCGCCTGGTCGGCACGGACCCCCGACTGGCAGACCAGCACCACGCGGCCGTCGAGTCGTTCGGCCAGTTCGGCGGTGTGCTCGGAAAGCAACGGAAGCGGCACGTTATAGGAGCCACGAATGTGCATGGTCTCGAATTCGGCGGCGGAGCGGACGTCGATGATCTTCACGTCCTGCTGCTCATCGATCCAGTTGCGGACCGTCTGCGCATCGAGATCGGTGACGGCGGGTGTTGCAAGGGACACGTCTGCTTCTTCCTGTCGGATCAGTGGTTCCCCAGCAGTCTGGCATATACCCCCCCGGGTATGCAAAAACACCCAGGGGGGTATGATGGGACAACGCCAATCATCACAAGGAGCAGACATGCAACTCGACACCGCCGAACTCACTCCGGTCATCAATCGACTCAAGCGCGCCCAGGGCCAGCTCTCGGCCGTCACCCGGATGATCGAGGAGGGACGGGAGTGCAAGGATGTCGTCACCCAGCTCTCGGCGGTCTCCAAGGCACTGGACCGGGCCGGCTTTGCGATCATTGCCACCGGACTGGAGCAGTGCCTGGCCAGCGAGGACAACTCGATGGACAAGAAGGAACTGGAGCGCCTCTTCCTCTCGCTGGCCTAACTCGTTGGACGGCGCCCCATGCCCTGACTTTGATACCCCCGGGGGTATGTGTCACAGTAGGTTGCAGCAGGACGAATCCTGCTCGTGATGTCACCGAAACCAGGAGAAACCCATGTGCCGAGCCGTAAAATGCCGCAAATGCCAGAAGACGACGTGGGCCGGATGCGGTCAGCACGTCCAGCAGGTCATGGCGAACGTCCCCCGGGCGGACCGGTGTTCCTGCGATCCGAACGCCCCCAAGGATTCCTCGGCATCCGGCGGCTGGCTCTCGCGCCTGTTCAAGCGCACACCGACCAACACCGGGGGTTAAACTGGTCTCCTGACGCCCCTGAGAGGAGCCGCCACCATGGAGCACGACGCACGCCCCACCGTTCCCCCGGCCGATAGCACCCCGCTGCTCGGCGGAAACCCGAGCGCACCCGGCCTGCGGGAATCCCATGACCCGCAAGCCGGCCCCAGGAACCCGTGGCCGGCGCTCATCGGCATGATCACGACCCTGTCGGTTCTGGTGATCGCGCTGGTCATGCTGCTCTAGAACCGCCCTCCAACACCGCGGGTTAGGCTGGTGGACCGACGCCGGACACTGCCCGGCACCCCACCCCCTGATGACGTGGAGAAGAACATGGGCGCACACGCCGCCACCGCTGGACCCCGAAAGATCATCCTGGACTGCGACCCCGGACATGACGACGCAGTGGCGATCCTGCTGGCCCACGGAAACCCCCAGATCGAACTACTGGCCGTGACCACCGTCGTCGGTAACCAGACCTTGGCCAAGGTCACCGAAAACGCCCTCGCGGTGGGCACCATCGCGGGGATTACCGGGGTCCCCTTCGCCGCAGGTTGCGACCGCCCGTTGGTCCGACAGCTCAAGACCGCCGGCGATATCCACGGCGAGACCGGCATGGACGGACCCGCCCAGCCGGAGCCCACCATCACGGTGGATCGGCGTCACGCAGTGGATCTGATCATCGAGACGGTCATGGCCCACGAACCCGGCACGGTAACCTTGGTTCCCACCGGAGGATTGACCAACATCGCCATGGCCGCCCGCAAGGAACCGCGCATCGTTGAACGGGTGCGCGAAGTGGTGCTGATGGGCGGTGGCTACCACGTGGGCAACTGGAGTGCCGTCTCCGAATTCAACATCATCATCGACCCCGAGGCGGCCCATATCGTCTTCAACGAGGACTGGCCAGTGGTCATGGTGGGACTGGACCTGACCCATCAGGCATTGGCCACCGATGAGGCCATAGCCCGGATCGAAGCCATCGGCACCAGCCCGGCGACGTTCGTGCGCGAACTGATGGATTTCTTCGCCAGGACCTACCAGGACCATCAGGGCTTCGATGCCCCACCCGTGCACGACCCTTGCGCCGTCGCCTACGTCATTGACCCGACCATCGTCTCCACCGTGAAGGTCCCCCTCGACATCGAACTGCGCGGAACCCTGACCCTGGGCATGACGGTCGCCGACTTCCGGGCCCCGGCACCCCCTGGGTGCAACACCTCGGTCGCGGTGGATCTGGACCACGGACGGTTCTGGGATCTGGTCACCGACGCCCTCGAACGCATCGGTGACGTCGACCTGTCAGCCACCCCCTCGACTCCAGCGGAGGCCACGGCATGAACACCCCCGGCGGTGCCCCGATCCGCGGAGGCCGAGTGGTGGTCGTCGGTTCCCTGAACGCCGATCTGACCATCTACACCGAACGCCTCCCCTCCCCGGGCGAAACCCTGCACGGGGAAGGTTTCACGGTGAATCCCGGGGGCAAGAGCGCCAACCAGGCGGTCGCCGCTGGCCGGCTCGGCGCCGACGTGACTCTGCTCGGTGCCGTCGGCGATGACCCGCACGGCACCATGCTGCTCGAATCCTGTTCCGCGGCAGGCGTGGATACCCAGGCGGTACGGCGCGTGGAATCGGTGGAAACCGGCGTCGCCGTGGTGACCGTGGATGCCGCGGGCGAGAACAGCATCGTCATCTCCGCCGGAGCCAATGGAACCGTCTCGGCGGCGACGATCGCCGACGCGTCGGGGCTCTTCAGGGCTGCGGCGGTGGTGTGCCTGTGCCTGGAAGTCGCCCCTCAGGCCGTGCTGGCCGCGGCCCGGGCCGGGCACGACGCCGGGGCCACCGTGGTCCTGAATCTCTCCCCGTACGCCCCCATCAGCCGTGAACTGGCCGAGCTGACATCCGTGTTGCTGGTCAACGCCCACGAGGCCTCCCAGTTCCTGGACGGCACGGGCATCCCCGCGGCCGATGACGACGATGACGCCTGGCACCCGGTGCTCGCCCGTTTCCTCGACCGCGGGCTGGACCGCGTGGTCGTCACCCTCGGTGCCCACGGATCGGTGGTGCTCGATGCCCACCCCGACGCCGCGGCCCCGATCACCAGGATCGCCCCCACCCGGGTCCACGCGGTGGACACCACCGGGACCGGAGATGCCTTCACCGGCGCGGTGGCGACCCGACTGGCGGCCGGGGACACCCTGGCCGACGCCTCGGCCTTCGCCTCAGTGGCCGCCGCCCTGGCTGCCACGCAGAAGGGCACGCAGGCGGCCTACCCCGACGAAGCAGCGGTCGCCGCGGCACGCTAGGCCCTGCGGGCCCCGCCGTGATGGGATGGTGGCATGAAACTTGCCACCCTCCGCAGGCCCGGGACCGGGGCCACCTTCGCCGCGGTCATCCACGGCGAGACGGCCCACGAACTGACGGGCTTTTCCGACGTCGGGGGCTTTTTGGCCGCCGACGAGCAGAGCCGCGCCGAATCCGTCGCGGCGGCCGATCCCGCCGCCTCCCTGCGGACCACGCCCCCGGGGATTCCGGTGACCGAGGCCGACTTCGCGACCTTGGTGGGAGCCCCGGAGAAGGTCTTCTGCATCGGGCTGAACTACCGCAACCACATCCTGGAGACCGGGCAGGAACTGCCCGAGCACCCCACGGTGTTCACGAAGTTCGCCCGCTCGCTCACCGGCCCGATGGACCCGATCGACGTGCCGCCGGAGGACCACCGGCTCGACTGGGAGGGCGAGTTGGCCCTCGTCATCGGCGCCCCGGGCCGCCGGATCCCCGAAGCCGATGCCGCCAAGCACATTGCCGGCTACGCGGTCGCCAACGACATTTCGATGCGCGGTTGGCAGGGCCGGACCACCGAATGGCTGGCCGGCAAATGCTGGGAGGCCTCCACCCCCGTGGGCCCCTATCTGGTCAGCGCCGACGAGTTTCCGGACCGGGCCCGCATCCGCACCCGCGTCAACGGCGAAACCATGCAGGAGGACTCGACCGCGGATCTGGTCTTCGGCCCCGCCCGCCTGGTCGCCTACCTCTCCACCCTGGTGACGTTGGTCCCCGGGGACCTGATCCTCACCGGGACCCCGGCAGGGGTGGCCCTGGGGCGTCGCAACGAACAGGGCCGCCACCCCTGGCTCAAGGCCGGGGATGTGCTCGAAACAGGCATCGACGGGCTCGGCACCCAACGCAACCGGATCCGCTAGGAGGTCGCTGGGTCCTGGCTCAGCCGGCCTCGGTGAAGGAGAGGCAATACAGCAGGTTCGCCACCGTGCTGCGATCCGCGGCATCCGGGTCCGCGGCGGCGATCGCCTCGACCAGTTCCTCATGACCTTCGGCCCGGCACCCGTCGAAACCGCGGTGGAGGCGTTGGGCCAGCTTGGACCCGTGGAAGACGTCGCCGAAACTGGCATACAGTTCGACCAGCAGGGCATTGCCGGAGGCACGCGCCACCGCCAGATGGAACTTCCAGTCGGCGTCGATCCACCCCTCGATGTCCTCGGCCTCCCAGGCCCGACGACGTTCGGTCAGGATCACCCGCAGCTGCTCCACCTCGGCGTCCCCGGCGACGGCCGCGGCCAAGCGGGCGGCCTGGGCATCCAGGGCGAATCTGACCTGCATGACTTCCTGGTCGGAATGACGCTGGTAGACCTGCCCGATGGCGCCTTCGATCTCGCTGCGGGTGCGCACATAGGTCCCGTCCCCGCGCCGGACCTCCAGCATGCCCGCATGCGCCAGTGCCTTGATGGCCTCGCGCAGCGTGCCCCGGGAGACGGCGAAGCGTTCGATCAGCGCCGGCTCCGCAGGGATTCGCGCCCCGACCGGCCACTCACCAGAACTGATGGCCCGGCGCAGGGCATCGGTGACTTGTTGGACCAAGGGCGTCCGCGACGGAATGCTCATGCCGCCACCTCGCGCCGGGGCGACCTGCCGGCCCGGCGCCCCGGACCGCTCGGGCCATCGGAGGTCAACGCGAGCGCCAGCAGCAACTGGACCACGGCGACGGCGAACAACACCCACAACGGTCCGGTCCAGCCGCCCGTCCGGGTATGCAGCAGCGCGAGGCCGAAGGGTCCCGCGCTGGCCACCAGGTAGCCCACCGACTGGGCGACCGTGGAGATCGCCGTGGTTTCCGCGGCATTGCGGCCACTGCGGCTGATGACCACCAGCAGCAAGGGGAAGATCGTCAGTCCAAGGCCCAGCAGGACCACGGAGAGGACGGAGAAGTCGACCGGCAGCAGGATCAGGCAGCACAGACCCAGCAGGATCCCGACACAACAGACCATGAAGGCCGGGCGCAGCAGGTGCGGGCGGGTGGCCATGGCCAGCAGCACCACCGTTGCGGGAATCGTGACCAGCTGCATGAGCCCCAACATGATTCCCGCGTTCGCGGGGGCCATGCCCCGGGAGATCAGGATGACCGGCAACCAGCTGATCAGCGAATAGACCAACAGCGCCTGGACCGTGAAGAACCCGGTGATCAGCAGGCCCTTGCGGGTCCGCAGGACGGCCAGCAGCGATCCCCCGGATTCGGCCGGGGCCACCGGGTCGGCGGCATCCTGCCGGGGCCGCGGTCGACCGGCGATCGCCAACGGGAGGAAGACCAGGACCGAGACAGCGGCCAGGATCGACCAGGCCGCCAAACCCAGGCTCGGGGATCCCAGCTGCCGGGCCAGCGGGACGCCGAGCGCCGAGGCGGCCGTGGCCCCGAGGGACATCGTGATCGTGTACGTCCCGGTCAGGGCCGAAGTCCGGTGGGCATAGTGCTCCCGGATGAAGGAGGGCATCGCCACGTTGCACAACGCGATCCCGCACATTCCGGCCACGGTGCCCACCAGCAGCATGCCCACCGAGGGGATCGCACGGATCGCCAGCCCGGCGGCCAGGATGATCAGGGCCAGCAGGATGGTCCGTTCCACACCGATCCTGCGGACCAACCAGGCCGTCGCCGCACCGGCGAAGGCGAAGGTGACCGTGGGGATGGAGGGGAGGATGGCGGCCACCAGCGGCCCGTACCCGAGCACGGCCTGCAGATCGTGGAACAAGGCGGCGGCACTGGTGATGCCGGCCCGCAGGTTCAGCCCCACCAGCACCACGGCGAGCACCCCGAGCACCGTGATCCACCGCCCCCGGGGCAGGACGACGGCCGGTGGATCGGTGGTTCTCGAGGAAGGCATGGGAAAACATTAGACGTCTGATGTTTACTGGACCAACTGTTGTGATCCACATCCTGTCCGTGGTTCGTTTTATGCTGGGTTCATGACTTTCACCACCTGCGACCTGTTCGACGACGACGAATCGCTCCAGACCCTGTCCCTTCAGCTGCAGAACCTGGGCGGTCGGACCCGCTTCAGCGGCCCGGTCCGGACCATCCGCTGCGACCGCGACAACGCCCTGCTCAAACAGACCCTGAACAGCCCCGGCGAGGGCGCCGTGCTCGTCGTCGACGGCGGCGGCTCGCTGGAAACCGCGCTCATGGGGGACATGATCGGTGAAGCCGCCGTGGCCAACGGCTGGTCGGGTGTGGTCATCCACGGCTGCATCCGTGACCGCGTCGCCCTAGCCGAACTGGACCTGGGCGTGAAGGCGATGGGCTCGAATCCGCGCAAATCCTCCAAACACGGCACCGGGGAGGCCGACGTCGTCCTCTCCTTCGGCGGGGTCGACTTCCGGCCGGGGGCCATGCTGCATTCGGACGAGGACGGGATCGTCGTCGAGGCCTGAGCCGCCCGGCGATAGTTCGTTGCGGCCACCGGCATGACGGGAGCAGACCCGATGAGCACCAGGGCACCACTGCGCCTGTGCCGTTCGATCGCGGTCACCTCCACGGTGATGGCCCTCGCTGCCGGGGCGCACGTACTCGGCGGCGGACCGCTGCCGGGACTGCCGGTCCTGGTGCTGCTCGCGGCACTGGTCAACCTGCCCGTGGTGCTGCTGGCGGGTCGACGCCTGTCCCTGCCCACGCTCACCGCCGTCCTGGGGCTCGGCCAATGGTCCCTGCATCATGCCTTCGCCTGGTTCGCCACACCACCGGACTGCACCGGCGGGGCACCGGAGGTCCCCTTCGGCCACCACGGCTCCGTGGTGGCCGGGATCTGCGGCAGCGCGTCCCCGCTGGCCCACGGGGCGGCAGCCCACTGGGGGTCCATGGGTCTGCCGATGATCACGGCCCATCTACTGGCCATCTTCCTCTCCGCGGTGGCGTTGGCCCGCGGCGAGGCGGCCTTGTGGATGCTCATGGCCTGGCTCTCCCCGCTGGCCTCGCTGCCCCGCCCGGCCCCCTTGGCACCGAAGGGCCCCGCCCAGCAGGCCATGTTCGCCCTGCCGCTCCTCCGGCCCCGGTCCAACGCCCGCGCCGAACGTCTGCGCGGACCACCCCGGGCACTCCTCCCGCGTTCGCTGCGCCCCTGACCCGACGGGGCGGCGGATTCGGGGCATCCCCTCCCACCCCGGGAACCGGAGTGGGAGCACCGTGAACCGCCCGAAGGCCGTGCCCCGCACGGCCCATTGCAAAGGAAACCCCATGACTTCTCCCCACGCCGCTCCGACCCGCCACCGGGTCCTGACCTTCACGGCGGCCCTCGCCGCCACCGGCGCCCTGATGGCCCTGGGTGCCGGGGCCGCCTCCGCCCACGTGACCGTCAGTCCGAACCAGACCGCCGAGGGCTCCTACGCCCAGGCGACCTTCAGCGTCCCCAATGAATCGGAGTCGGCCACCACCGACAAGCTGACCGTCTCACTGCCGACCGATACCCCGTTCATGTCGGTGAGGGTCAAGCCGGTCGACGGTTGGAAGGCCACCGTCAAACGCACCAAACTGGACGAGCCCGTGGAATCCCACGGTTCCACGGTGACCGAGGCGGCGAGCTCGATCACCTGGACGGCAGACCGGGCCCACCGGATCGGCCAGGATGAGTTCCAGACGTTCACCGTCTCTCTGGGCACCCTGCCGGAAGCCGGCACCGATGTGGTCCTGCCCGCCTCCCAGCATTACACCGACGGGTCCGTGGTGAAGTGGGACGAATCCGCGAAGGACGGTGCCGAACCCGAGCATCCGGCCCCCACCTTCACCACCACCGCGGCCGCCGACGACGAGCCGGCCGCCTCGGCGGCCCCGTCCGGCACGGCCGGGGCCGCGGACGCCCCGGCGGCCGGCTCGGAGGGAACGGCGACGGCCGCCTTGTGGATCGGGGTCGCAGGAATCCTGCTGGGCGCCGTCGCCCTGGTGCGGACCGTCGGTTCGCGCAGGAACCAATAGCACTACCCGGTGGCCCGTCGTTCCGGCGGGCCACCGGGCCCCGACTCCTTGAAAGCGAATCCCATGAACCAGCATCGGTCCACCCTCTCGTTGCGGAAGGCCGGCACCCGTGCGGCGGGCCTGCTCGCCGTTCTGCTCCTGGCCCTTCTGGGGCCCATCGGCGCCGCGAGCGCCCACGACCAGTTGATCTCCAACGACCCCGGCTCCGGCTCCACCGTGGAGGCCATGCCGCAGAAGATCGTCCTGACCTACAACAACACCCCCATCGCCATCGGCTCGGAGATCCGGGTCGAGGACGACGCAGGCACCAACTGGGCCGCCGGCCCCGCGAAGGTCACCGACCGCGATGTCGAACAGGCCATCCAGGACGGGACCCCGGCCGGCGAGTACACCGTGAAGTGGCGGGTGGTCTCCTCCGATGGCCATCCGATCCAGGGGACGTTCACGTTCACCACCACCAGCGGGGCGCCGGAAGGTGCCGCCACGCCATCGGCGGCCGCGGACGAGGACACCGGCGAATCCACCCGGGAGGCCGATGGGCAGGGTCTGGCCCCGTGGATCATCCCGACCGGGCTTGCGGTACTGATCGTCATCGGTGCCGGGACGGCCATCCTCTGGCGTCGACGCCCCGGCAACTAGGCCGGGCCGCCACAGACGGGATCAGGCGTTCCAGAGTCCGTAGGAGTCGGCCAGATCCGCGATCTTCTGGGCGCGGGCCAGACGCGGCAGGTAGGAGCCGTCGCCGACCGAGGCGCCGGCGGCGTGGGCCTCGAGCAGCTCGTGGGCCCAGGAAAGCTCGTCGGTGCTCGGGGAGAGGTCCTCGTTGATGTCATCGACCTGTGAGGCCGAGAGGCTCAGCTTGCCGGTCATCCCCATCGTGGCGGTGGTCCGGCAGCTGGCGTGTACGGCCTCGGAGCCGGCCCCGGCGGCCGCCGGACCGTCGATGGCCCCGGGCAGCTGGCCGACGCGGGAGGCCACCACCAGCTTGCCGCGGGCATAGGCCAGGGCCAGCGGGTCGTCGGAGACGCCGGTGTCCTTGCGGAAGTCGTTGACGCCGAAGGCCAGCCGGAACGTGCCGGGGGCCGAGGCGATCGGGGTGGCGTTTTCGATGCCGACCGCCGATTCGATCAGGGCCAGGACCGGGGTGCCGGCCTGCAGGCGCATCGCCGTCAGGGTCACCTGTTCGGGCTTTTCGGTCATCGCCAACATGACCCCGCGCAGCCCCTTGGCCTTGGACAACGCCGCCAGGTCCTCGGCCCAGAACTCGGTTTCGATCCCGTTGACCCGCACCCAGGCGGTCATCCCGGTGCTCAGCGCCTCGACCACGGCATCGCGGGCCTCGGCCTTCTGGTCATCGGGCACGGAGGCTTCCATGTCGAAGATGACGGAGTCCGCTTCGGAGGACAACGCCGGGGCAAACGATTCGGGGTTCGCGGCATTGACCAGCAACCACGAGCGGGAAAGTTTGGCAGGCAGGGACGCGGCGCGGCGGTTACGAAGGGACATACCTACACACTACCGAGTTGGCGCCCCCGCCTTCCACCGGACGGGGCGGGCATCACACCCGGCCCGGGAGGTTGTGCCTCCCGGTGCCTCATGCTTGACTTTCAGTGCCCACGAAAACCCACGTCAACCACTAGTCAGCGGAGGCTTCCATGCCAGGTCATCGCCACGCCACCCCGGAGAACGGCACTGCTGCCGATACCTCCGCGAAGGGCCGCAACGCCCCCTCGCCCGACGACGATCGCAAGCCCTCGGCCCCGACCGACCTACGCGGCCCCTCCTGGAAATACGTGTTGAAAAGGTCCATGCACGAGTTCACCCGGAACAAGTGCACCGATATGGCGGCGGGTCTGACCTACCACGCGGTGCTTTCGGTCTTCCCGGCCCTGCTGGCGATGGTCTCCCTGCTGGGCGTCGTCGGCCAGGCCGAATCCACCACCAAGGCGCTGATCGGTTTCCTCGAACAGTTCGCCAGCGAGGGAGTCGTCGATACGTTGCGTCAGCCCATCGAACAGCTGGCCAACACCCCGTCGGCCGGGTTGGCCCTCATCGTCGGCATCCTCGGCGCCCTGTGGTCGGCCTCGGGCTACACCGGGGCCTTCGGACGGTCGATGAACAAGATCTACGACGTGGCCGAGGGCCGCTCCTTCTTCAAGCTCAAGCCGGTGCTGCTACTGGTGACCCTGGTGATGCTGTTGGTCGCCGTCGTCGTGGTGGTCCTGCTGATCGTCTCGGGCCCCATCGCCAAGACCCTCGGCGACCTGATCGGTTTCGGCGACACCGCCGTCATGGTCTGGGGCATCGCCAAATGGCCGCTGGCCGTGCTGCTGGTCATCCTCGTGATCGCCATCCTCTACTACGGCACCCCGAACGTGAAGCAGCCCAAGTTCCGGTGGCTCAGCATCGGTTCGGTCATCGCGTTGGTGGTCCTGGCGGTGGCCACCGTCGGATTCTTCTTCTACGTCTCCAACTTCGGCAGCTACAACGCGACCTACGGGGCCATTGGCGGGGTCATCGTCCTGCTGCTGTGGATCTGGATCGCGAACCTGTCGTTGCTGCTGGGAGCCGTCTTCGACGCGGAGATGGAAAGGGCCCGCCAGCTCCAAGGTGGCATCAAGGCCGAACGGTCGGTGCAGTTGCCCCCACGCGACACCAAGGCCAGCGATAAGCAGGCCCTGGTCGAGGAACGTGACGTCCAGGCCGGCAGCTCTTTGCGGCACCAGTCGGTGCGCGAGCCCGAAGACAGCTAGCGGGCGAGCTTCTTGAGGTTGACGGCGGGGTCGGCCAATTGGGCGGGGTCCACGCGGATCCGCCGGTCGATGATCCGGCGGGCCGCCTTCACCGCCAGCCCGCCGTCGACCGCGGCACAGCCGAGCAGATAACCCTCGCCGTCAACCCGGAAGGCCATGACGGGCACGCCGTCGGCCTCGCGGATCACGGTGGTCCCCGGGGCGGTCAGCGACCCCACGCCCTCGACGTGGACCCCGTGGCGGTCGGACCAGAACCAGTCGGCCCGTGGGGCCGGGGCGTCGCCCCCGATGATGGCCGAGGCGGCCTGGTGTCCGGAGTTCATGGCGTTCTCCCAGTGCTCCGCCCGGCGTTTGAGCACGCCGCCGGTGGTGCGGGTCCGGGCGCAGTCCCCCACAGCGTAGACGCGTCGGTGGCTGGTGCGTTGCCTCTCATCCACGATGATCCCGCCGTCGACCTCCAGCCCGGCCGACTCGGCGAGCGCCGTGTTGGGGGTGATCCCGACCCCCACCAGGACGGCGTCGGCGGTGATCTGCTCCCCGCTGGCCAGCGCGATCCGGTGGTGTTCCCCGTCGCGGGTGATGGTTTCGGGGATGCCGGTCACCACGGTGATCCCCTTCTCGGTGTGCATGGCGTGCAGACGCCGGGCCAGTTCCGGGCCGACGGCCGGGACCAGGGGCGGATCCATGGGGTCGATGAGGACGACGACGGCCCCGAGTTCACGGGCGGCGGACGCGGTTTCTGCCCCGATGAGTCCCGCCCCGATGATCGCCAACCGGGTGCCGGGCCGCAGCACCGTGCGCAGCCGGTCCGCGTCGGCCCGGTGGCGCAGCTCCAGCACGGTATCCAGGTCGCCGCCGGGGATCGAGAGCTTGCGGGCTGTCCCCCCGGTGGCCAGCACCAGCACGTCCGCGGCCAGGGCCGTACCGTCGGCCAGGACGGCTTCGCCGGCCCCCGGGCGCACGGTGGCCACGGTGCCGGTGAGGATCTCGACCTCGTGCTCCCGGCACCACGCGGCGTCGGCGAGCAGCAGGCCGGCCTGATCGGTGTGCCCGAGCAGATAGGCCTTGCTCAAGGGGGGCCTGTCGTAGGGCAGCCCCTCGGGATCCACGATCCGCACCCCGCCGGTATGGCCCAGGCTGCGCAATTGGCGGGCCACGGAAAATCCTGCCAGCCCGGCACCGATGATCAGGACCGAGGCTTCCGGCCCCGGTGCCGCCTGGTCGTGGCTGGCTACGGGGTTCATGCCCGGTTCCTCTCGTGGATGTCTTCGATGATCTGCAAGGTGGCCACGGCATCCGCCGGGTCCACCGGAAGCGGGCCGTGGCCGTGGACCCCGGCGGCGAAGCTGCGATAGAACTTCGGATAGGCGCCCACGTCGGAGGGCACCGTCTCCATGGCCCCCGGCACGCCGAGGCGGCCCCACTCGTTATCGGGCACCCGCCCATATCCGGCGTCGTCGGGTTCCATTCCGGCGTCGAGCGCCGCCTCCTGCCCGTCGGTTCCCCACGTTTCGAAGCCGGCCTCGGTCCCCAGGACCCGGAAGCGGGGTGCCGGGACCGCGAAGTGCAGCCCGACCGATAGATGCGAGTCCACCCCGCTGTGGTGCCGGATGACGATGGAGGCATCCTCATCGGCATCGGAACCGCCGGTGCTGAGGCGCCGGGTCAGCCCGTACACCGAGTCCGCCGGCCCGAACAGGACCAGTGCCTGGTCGATGACGTGGGTGCCCAGATCGAACAGGACTCCCCCGCCGCCGGCGATCCCCGCGCTGTCCTTCCAATCGCGCAACCCCGCGGGTTTCCACCGTTCGAACCGTGATTCGAAGGTGTGCACCTCGCCGAGCGCCCCGTCCCGGACCAGACGCGAGAGAGTCAGGAAGTCGGCGTCCCACCGACGGTTCTGGAACACCGAGAGTTTCACGGCGGCGGCCCGGGCCGCCTCGATGACTTCACGCCCCTCGGCAGCGGAAGTGGCGAAGGGCTTGTCGAGAACCACATGCAGGCCGTGGCCGATCGCTCTCAGGGCCAGGGCGGCATGGGTCGCTGGCGGGGTCCCGATGACCACCACATCGAAGTCGGCGGCCCGGGCGAAGAGGCTCTCGGCGTCCGGCATGATCAGCGTGTCGGGATGGGCCGCGGCGGCAGCAGCCGCGCGTTCGGGGTTGCCGGTGATGATCGCGTCGAGGGAATAGTCGGGGTCCGCGGCAATCAGGGGGGTGTGGAAGACCCGGCCGGACAGCCCGTATCCCAGTACGGCAGTACGCAATTTCGGGCGCGGGATCACGTTGGCTCCTTCGGGACGGTCATACGCCAAACCCTACCAATCCGGGCGCCGGCGGCGCGGGCACGTAAACTGTCCCCAGGGTCCGGAACGCATCCACGCACCGGCCCACCCCCGGCAGTCCGGGCCCGGAAACAACCGGGGACGGACGGAACCGGCCCGCGTCGACGAAAGGTAGTGCCATGGCCAAGGACCCGCAGGATCGCCCGAAGCCGGCGAAGACCCCCCGGGAGCCGGCACCCGGAACCCCCTCGGGTGGCGCACCCGCCGGAGGGACCCCCGAGCACCGCCCCGGAACCAGCGACGGGGCCGGACGCCCCGAGGACCCGATGCGGGTGACCCGCAGCGGGGTCATGTGGACGGCAACCGTCCTGGCGTTGGTGTTCCTGGTGCTGCTGATCATCTTCATCGCGCAGAACACCAATACGGTGCAGCTGCGCTACTTCGGCTGGGAGGGGACGGTCCAACTCGGACTGGCGCTCTTCGTTGGAGCGGTCGGCGGCGGCATCATCGTAGCCATTGCCGGTGCCGCCCGCATCGTCCAATTGCGCAGCCACGCCCGCAAGGGAAGAGTCAAGCCGGGCAAACCCGGGAAGAAATCCACGCAGTAGGTCCCCACAGACGAAGGGCCGCCCCGCATTCCGCGGGGCGGCCCTTGACTTTTTCCCTGCCGGCGACCGGTCAGCCCTTGCGGGCCTGCTTGATCAGTTCGGCGCACCGCTCACCGATCATCATGGTGGTGATGTTCGGGTTCACGGTGACCTGCTCGGGCATCACCGAGGCGTCGGCCACGCGCAGCCCCGTGACCCCCTTGACCCGCAGTTCGGGGTCCAGCGGCGACAGATCGTCGTCGATGGGCCCCATGCGCACGGTGCCGACCGGATGGTAGACGGTGTTGTGCGTGCGCCGGATGTAGTCGGCGATCTCCTCGTCCGACTGGGTTTCCGTCCCCGGGTAGAGTTCGCGCCCGGCCCATTCGGCCATGGCCGGCTGGGAGACGATCTCGCGGGCCTTGCGGATGCCGGCGATCATCACGCGCATGTCATGGCCTTCGGGGTCGGTGAAGTAGCGCGGGTCGACCTTGGGCTTATCGCGGAAGTCGCCGCTGCGCAGGCGCACGGTACCGCGTGACTTCGCGTGGGTGACGTTCGGGGTCAGGCAGAAGCCGTTCTCCGTGGTCGGGTAGCCCTGACGCAGGGTGTGCATGTCGAAGGGCACCGAACCGTAGTGCATCATCAGGTCGGGACGATCCAGGCCCTCGGTGGTCTGCGTGAAGATCCCGATCTCCCACCACTGGGTCGATTCGGACACCATCGGCTGCTTCGCTTCCCACTGGATGACCCCCTCGGGGTGGTCCTGCAGGTGTTCGCCCACCCCGGGGGAATCCACGCGGACCTCGACCCGGTTCTCCTTCAGCTGTGCTGCCGGGCCGATCCCCGAGAGCATCAACAGCTTCGGCGAGTCGATGGCCCCGGTGGAAACGATGACCTCCTCGCGGGCGGTGAGGTGATGGGTCTTGCCGAATCCGTTGTCCACGACCGCGACGCCGGTGCACCTGTTGGCCTCGTCGAAGGTCAGGACCTTGGCTCGCAGCCCGGTGAGCAGATGGAAGTTCTTCCGGTCGGCAATCGGGTGGATGTAGGACACCGAGCTGGAGGAGCGGGTGCCGTCGGCCTTGCGGTTGATCTGGAAGAAGTTCGCCCCGTTGGTGACGGTGGCGTTGTCGTTGAACTTCGCCCGCGGGATCCCGGCCTGTTCGGCGGCGTCGAGCACCGCCACGCCGCTGGGATCCGCCGGGGGGACGTTCATCAGGTGCACGGGCCCGGAGTCGCCGTGGTGCGGGGCCCCGGGCCCCGCGTCTTCGTTGGTCTCCAACTGCTTATACAGCCGGAAGGCGGTCTCGGCGTTCCAACCGGTGGCCCCGTATTTCGACTCCCATTCGTCCAGGTCCTCGCGCGGGGCCCAGAAGGCGATGCAGGAGTTGTGGCTGGAGCACCCGCCCATCACCTTGGCGCGGGCGTGGCGCATGAACGAGTTGCCGTTCTCCTGCTCCTCGATCGGGTAGTCCCAGTCGTAGCCGGATTCGAGTAGTTCCATCCAGCGGTCCAGCTGCAGGATCTCATCGATTCCCCGGTCATCGGGACCGGCCTCGACCAGGGCCACCTCGAGTGAGGGATCCTCGCTCAGGCGGGCGGCGACGGCGGCACCGGCGGACCCGCCGCCGACGACGATGTAGTCGAAGGCCGAACCGTCCAACGTCTCGAAATCAGTCATTTTAAGTACTCTCCTTGGCTCAGGCTCGGAAACGGGCTAGGTGTTCTATGCCGCGAGGTTGGTGACACCGATTGGCGCGCGGCTGGCTGGGGGCCTGCCCTTGAGCGCGGTGTGTGATCGAGTGTAGTTGTAGTGGTCCAGGAATCCTTGCAGGGCCGCCGTTCTTTCGGCGTTGCTGGCCCAGGCTTGCCGGTGGGCCCATTCGCGGGCCAGTGTGCGCTGGTAGCGCTCGACCTTGCCGTTGGTCTGCGGACGGTAGGGCCGGGTGAACTTGTGCCGGGTACGGGACTTGGCCAGCGCGGCGGTGAACAGCCAGGACCTGTAGCAGGAGCCGTTGTCCGTCAGGACCCGGCGGATGCGAGTGATCCCGTGACGGCGGAAGAACTTCACGGCCCGTTCCCAGAATCCGGCGGCGGTGGCTCCCTTTTCGTCGATGTGTTCCTCGGTGTAGGCCAGCCGGGAGTGGTCATCGACGGCTGAATGCAGGTACACGTAGCCGGCGCGGGCACCTGCATTCTTGGCGCGGCTGGAGGCCTTGTGCTGGGCCGAGCCCCGGCCATGGATGCGCCAACCGCCACCGTCGGGGATGAAGCCGATCTTCTTCACATCGGCGTGGACCATGTCCCCGGGCCGGTCCCACTCGTAGCGGACCACGGGCTCGCGCAGGTCCTCCCCGGACACGTCCAGGTCCCGGAGCCGGGAGATGCCATGGCGCAGCAGGATCCGGTAGATGGTCGAGGCCGGTAGCTCGATGCCTTTGGTGACGAGCAGCCCGACCAGCTGCATCGGGCCGAGCTTTTCCTTCCGGCGTAGCTGGCAGACCCGTGCTTCGATGTCCGGGTCGGTCTGGTTCGGGCTGGTCTCGGGGCGTGAGGACCGGTCTTCGAGCCCTGGTTCGCCTTCCGCGGTCCAGCGGGCGTACCAACGCCCGAGTGTCTGACGGGCAATCCCCGCCTCGGAAGCGACGTGGCAGATCGGGCGGCCGGCATCAACACGCTCACAGAGGCGGCGACGTCCTTCAGGGGTCAGCGGGGCGTTACGGTGGGACATCGAGGGCCTTTCTTTTCGGCGTTTTGCTTGGTCGCTTAACACCGAATCCAAGAAAGGCCCTCTTTAGCTATCCGCCACACCGGGCGTCACCAACCTCCATGAGCAGAACAGCTAGGCGCGGTCGGCGAACCAGCCGGTGACTTGCGGGGCCGTGTTCTGGTAGATGTGCTTGGCTTCCTGGTACTCGCCCAGCCCGGTCGGGCCGAGCTCGCGACCGACGCCCGACTGGCCCATGCCGCCCCATTCGGCCTGCGGCAGGTAGGGGTGGAAGTCGTTGATCCAGATGGTGCCGTGACGCAGGCGTCCGGCGACCCGCTGGGCCCGTCCGGCATCCTGGGTCCAGACGGCGCCGGCCAGGCCGTAGACGGTGTCATTGGCGGTGGCAACGGCTTCGTCCTCGGTGGAGAACGTCTCGACGGTGACCGTGGGACCGAAGGCCTCGTCCGTGACGACGGACATGCCCCGGCTGACCTGGTCCAGGATGGTCGGCAGGTAGTAGTGCCCGGCCCCCAGCCCGGTTCCGTCCTCCTCGGTGGCGGCCCGACCGCCGGTGCGCAGACGGGCGCCTTCGGCGACGCCCCTCTTCACGTAGGCGTCCACCTTCTGAAGGTGGGCGGCGGAGATCAGCGGGCCGGTTTCGGCCTCGTCGTCGTAGGGGCCGCCGATGCGGATGTCCTCGGCCCGGCGGACCAGTTCATCCACGAAGGCTTCGGCGATGGACTCGTGGACGAGCAGCCGGGCCCCGGCTGAGCAGACCTGGCCGGAATGCACGAAGGCACCGTTGAGGGCGTTGTCCACGGCGGCGTCGAAGTCGGCGTCGGCGAAGACGACGTTGGGGTTCTTGCCTCCCAGTTCCAGCGCGACCTTCTTCACGGTTCCTGCGGCGCCTGCGGCGATCACCCGACCGGTGACCAGGCCGCCGGTGAAGGAGACCATGTCGATGTCGGGGTGGCTCGACAGCGGGGCCCCCGCGGTGGCCCCGGCACCGGTGACCAGGTTCGCGACGCCGTCGGGCAGACCGAGTTCGGCGAAGAGGTCCATGATCAGGATGGACGTCGACGGCGTCAGCTCGGCGGGCTTGAGCACGAATGAACACCCCGCGGCAATGGCCGGGGCCATCTTCCAGGCGGCCTGCAGCAGCGGGTAGTTCCAGGGGGTGATCATCCCGCACACACCGACCGGTTCGTAGGCGATGCGGGAGACGACCGTGTTGTCCCCGGCATCGACGACGCGTCCGGCATCCTGACCGGACAACCGGCCGAAGTACTCGAAGCAGTTGGTGATGTCGTCCATGTCGATCCGCGATTCGAGGATGCGCTTGCCGGTGTCACCGGTCTCGGCGCGGGCGAACTCCTCCTTGCGTTCACGCAACCGCTCGGCGACCTTGAGCAGGAAGGCCCCGCGTTCGGGAGCCGGAACCGAGGACCAGACCCCGGAGTCGAAGGCCGCCCGGGCCGCGGCGATCGCCCGCTCGGTATCGGCTGCTGCCGCCTCGGAGGCCGTGGCGACATGCGTGCCATCGGCCGGGCAGATGATCTCGCGGGTTTCACCGGAGGCTGCCGCCTCCCATTGCCCGCCGATGAACAGTGTGTGCTGGTTGGGGTACGGGGTCTGCGGCGTAGCGGTCATGCCTGCTCCTTCGGGTTGCGGGGTGCTTCGTCTTCGGGGCCGATGGCGGCGCCGAAGCAGGCGAACTGGTGGGTCAGCGTCCGGTCGGGTCCCGGGGGCCGTCACCGGCGGGTGGCCAGGCATTCGGTGGCCGGGCGGATCCGGCCGTTTTGCTCGAAGTCATATTCAGCACAGTAACAAGAAGGAGGGCCGACGTAGAGTGCCCGTGCATGTTAGCACGGGGTATCGGTGAGCAAACGCACACCGGAACCGGCCGGTCGCCGCCGGCTCCCCTTGGCCCTTCCCCCGGCATGACGCAGGATGGGGGCATGTGGTTCGGTTGGGTTGAGTTCGATGTGCTGCTCGGCGATGTGCACTCGCTGAAGGCCAAACGCGCCGTCGTCCGCCCCCTCGTGGCCGAACTGCGGCGACGCTTCGAGGTGTCCGTCGCCGAAACCAGCCACCAGGACCTCCACCGGCGGGCCGGCATCGCCGCCGGTGTCGTGGCCGCGGATGCCGGCCACGCCATCGAGGTGCTCGACGGCGTCGAACGCCTGGTCGCGGGCCGGCCCGAGATCGACCTTCTCAGCGCCCGGCGCCGGCTCCACTCCTCCGAGGACGAGTAGGGTCCTCCCCGGTCCGGCCTACTCCCCGGAGGCGACCTCCTGCACGGCCGCGGCCACCGCGGCGGCCACCCGCGGGTCCAGGGGCGAAGGGACGATGAAGTCGGCAGCCAGGTCCCCACCGACCAGATCGGCGATGGCCCGGGCCGCAGCGATCTTCATCCGTGGGGTGATCCGCCGTGCCGACGCGTCCAGGGCCCCGCGGAAGATCCCCGGGAAGGCCAACACGTTGTTGATCTGGTTCGGGAAGTCGCTGCGCCCGGTGGCGACGACCTGCCCGAAACGGGCCGCGACCTCGGGCATGACCTCGGGGTCCGGATTCGACAGCGCGAAGATGATCGCGCCGTCGTTCATGGCCTCCAGATCCTCCGCGGGGACCTGCGAGGAGGAGACCCCGATGAAGGCGTCGGCCCCGTCGAGGGCCTCGCGGATCCCGCCCATGACCGAATCGCGGTTGGTGATGGCCGCATATCTGGCCTTGATCGGGTTCAGGTCGTTCCGGTCACGGTGGATGACCCCCTGTGAATCGACCAGCACGACGTCGCCGATGCCGACATTGACCAGGATGTCGGTGATCGCGATGCCTGCGGCCCCGGCGCCGGAGACGACCACGCGCAGCCCGGCCAGCTCCTTGCCGACCACCCGGGCCGCGTTGGTCAGTGCCGCCAGGACCACCACCGCGGTTCCATGCTGGTCGTCGTGCATCACCGGGCAGTCCAGGGCCTCGATGAGGCGTTCCTCCAGTTCGAAGCAACGCGGTGCCGAGACGTCCTCGAGGTTGATCGCCCCGAAACTGGGACGCAACCGGACCAGGGTCTCGATGATCTCCTCGACATCGGTGGTCTCGAGCACCAGCGGAATGGAGTTCAACCCACCGAATTCCTTGAACAGGGCACATTTCCCTTCCATGACGGGCAACGACGCCGCGGCGCCGATGTCGCCCAGCCCCAGCACGGAGGTCCCGTCGGAGACCACGGCCACCAGCCGGGAAGCCCAGGTGTGGGTGGCGTGGCGGGCCGGGTCCTCGGCGATCGCGCGGGAGACCTGGGCGACCCCCGGGGTGTAGGCGATGGACAGGGCCCGCTTCGAATCCAGGGCCATCGTGGACTGGACGGAGAGCTTTCCGCCTTCATGGGCGGCAAAGACCTCCCCGCTGCTCACGGGCGTCGTGGGGCCGGGGGTGGTTTCAGGGGTGGTCGAGATGGACATGTGGATGCTCCTGGAGAAAGACTGCCGTTCGGGAAGCGGGCCCGGCGCGGATGAACGCGGACTGCCTGTTCTCCGGCGACCGGGTCGTCACGCGAAGGGCAGCCTGCCCTGCTCTGCGGCGGCCGGCCCGGGGTGGTGGCTCGCGGCGCTGGCGCAGTGGTCAGTACTTTCTTTAGACCGTTGTCCACCAGAGTAGGGCATCGATGGAGCCGACCCAACCATGACGGTGGCCCTAGCCGGCCTCGGCCTCGGTGGCCCCGGGGGCGACCACCCGGCCGTCGGGGCCGATCCGTCGGGCGTTGGCCAGCACCGGCAGTTTCCGGCGGGCCTGCTCGACCTCTGCGAGGTCGAGGTCCACGACGGTGAGCTCGGGGCCCTGCGGCAGGCAGGCCAGCGTGCGGCCCAGCGGTGAGATGACGGCGCTGCGGCCGACCCCCAACGGGGTGCTGTCGGTGGCGGGGCGTCCGCTGGCCGCGGGGTCGGCCTGGTCGCAGGCGACGATGAACGTCGTCGTATCCAGTGCCCGGGCCCGGATGAGGGCCTCCCACTGCTCGGCCTTGTCCGGGCCGTCGCCCCAGGAGGCACACACCAGGTTCACCGTGGCGCCGGCCGCCGCGTTCGCCCGGAACAGATCGGGGAAACGCACGTCGTAGCAGATCGACAGCCCGAAGACGACGCCGTCGAGTTCGAAGGTGGCGATCGATCCACCCGCGGTCACGGCATCGGATTCGGCGAACCCGTAGGCGTCGTAGAGGTGGATCTTGTCGTAGCTGGCCTCCACCCCGGGGCCGGTGGCCAGCAGCGTATTGCGCACGCGCCCGTCCTCGCCGGGGGTGAACATCCCGTGGACCGTGACGATGCCCAGTTCGGCCGAGAGGGCGCGGATCCGTCGGGCCCAGTCCCCGTCCAGGGGCTGGGCCACCTCGGCCAGCGGGTTGCCGAAGGCGCACATGGTGGCTTCGGGAAAGACCACGACGGCGGCACCGGCGTCCCGGGCCCGGGCCGCCCGGTCACGGACCAGACCGAGGTTGGCCTCCAGATCGGCGGTGGAGTTGATCTGGGCCAGAGCGATTTTCAACGTCATGTCTTCGAGGTTGCCATACCCCGCCGATCCGCCCAAGGGCCCCGCCGGCAGGGCATGATGGTCTCATGCCACAGGAGATGACTGCCTTGACCAGAACCACCCAGCATGAGGCGCTGGCGGGACCCGACGCCGCCCGGCTGGCCCGGGCGTTGGGGGAGTCCGCCGATGCGACGGTGTTCGTCAACGGCACGGCACTGCGCCTGCCGTCGGCGGCGGCCGGAGCCGTCTTGGATCTGCTCGGCCGCCTGGCCGACGGGGAAGCGGTCGTGCTCAGCACCGCCGAGCGATGGCTGAACACTTCCCAGGCGGCCCGGCTGGCCGGGGTGTCCAACACCTACATGCGCAACCTCACCGATGCGGGGACCATCCCGGTCGAGTACCGCGGCAGCCACCGCAGGATCAAGCCCGCGGACATCACGGCCTGGGTGGCCTCCCGGCGGGTGGAGGCCCCGCCCGCGGATCAAGGGGGCGGCGAGACCCCCGAATAAACATCTCCTCGGTAACAACTGTTGCCTCATGGTGAACCCATGTTGTTACGATGTGAGGGTGAACACAGCAGAGAACCCCACCGCCCAGGACCGCGAATCGTTGCCCACCGAATCGGAGCTTGCCCTTGAGCGGGCCGAGGCCTCGACCCGACACGAGAGCCTGTTCTCCGAACGCGCCGCCAACATCAAGCAATCCGCCGTCCGGGACGTCTTCGACATCTCGCTGCGCCCGGGGCTGGTCTCGCTGGCCGGGGGAAACCCCTACCTCTCGTCGCTTCCCTTGGAGAAGATCGGGACGATGGCCCACCAGCTCATCGCCCAGGAGGGGCTGACTGCCCTACAATACGGTGGTGGCAAGGGCACCATCGAGCTGCGCCAACACATCTGCGAGGTCATGGCCGAGGAGGGCATCACCGACGTCGACCCCGAGAACATCGTGGTCACCGCCGGCTCACAATCGGCCCAGGACGTAGCCTGCAAGGTCTTCTGCGACCCCGGCGACGTCGTGCTGTGCGAGGACCCCACCTACGTCGGGGCCCTGAACACCTTCGAGGCCCACCAGATCCAGGTCGAATCGGTCGCCATGGACGAGGACGGGCTGGTTCCCGAGGCCCTGCGTGAACGCATCGCCGAGGTCACGGCCACCGGTAAGCGGATCAAGTTCCTCTACACGATCCCCAACTTCAACAACCCCTCGGGCATCTCGCTGGCCGCCGCACGCCGTCAGGAAGTCGTCGACATCTGCCGCGAGGCCAACATCCTCGTCCTCGAGGACAACCCCTACGGGCTGCTGAAGTTCGACGGCGAGCCCTACCCGACGCTGCGGGCGGACAACCCGGACGACGTGATCTACATGGGCTCGTTCTCCAAGATCCTGGCCCCCGGCCTGCGCATCGGCTGGGCGTTGCTGCCCGAGCACCTGACCCGCAGGTTCTACCTGGCCAGCGAGGCGGTGGTGCTCTGCCCACCGACCCTGAACCAGATGCTGATCACCAGCTACCTCGACGGGCATGACTGGCGCGGCCAGATCTCCGCCTACCGCGGACTGTATGCCGAGCGTTGCACGGCCATGCTCTCCGCCCTCGAGGAACTCATGCCGGAAGGGGTCCACTGGACCACGCCGACCGGGGGCTTCTTCATCTGGGTCACCCTCCCGGAGGGGATCGACACCTACCCGCTGCTCGCCGAGGCCATCGACGACGGCGTCGTCTTCATCCCCGGGGCGGCCTTCACCCCCGGGGACGAGCCGAACAACCGGTTGCGACTGGCCTTCAGCGCCATCGACCCGGAGAAGATCCACGAGGGCGTCAAGCGTCTGGCGGTCGTGTTGAACCGGGCCATCGACGCCGCCTGATCCCTCCGTGGGCCTCCAGGCCCCCGGTTCGTTACCGCTGCCCTGCGGACTGTTCGTGGAACCACGGCCGGACATCGAGGGTGATCCGGTTCCGGGCCCCCGGGGGTCCGGGGTGCCCGTCCAGGTCGTAGGCCTCGTCGCCGGCCCAGGCCACGATCGGGTGGCCCTCGTCGTTGCGGGCCCCGACGCTTTTGAAGTCCGCCGGTTCACTGGCCCGTGCGGCGGCCACCGCCGCTGCCGCGCTCCGGTGGCCGCTCAACCAGTTCAGCGTCATCCAGGTGGGCGGGACCAGTTCCATGGACCCGCCGGCGTGGCGTTCCAGGGCCTCGGCCGGGGTCAGCCACGCGTGATCGACATGCTCCTCGGGACTGAGCCGGAGCGGCCCGGTGGCCTCTGTGTCCACCGCCGCCAGGAAGAACCAGGTGAGCAGCCGTTTCGGCACGCTGGGCGGCGGGGTCCAGATGGACAGGGCGGCCAGATCCTCCTGGGCGATCACCATCCCGGTCTCCTCCCGGGTTTCGCGTACGCCGGCACACCGGGCGGCCCCGGCGGGCGGATCGGGGCAATCCCGCGGGACCTCGTCCCGGTCCTCCGGATCGACGTGGCCTCCGGGAAAGACCCAGGCCCCGGCGAAGGAACCGCGGTGGGAGGGCCGTTCCAGCAACAGCACCTCCAGTCCGCGGGGCGCATCGCGCAACAGCACCACGGTGGCCGCATCACCGTGCAGGGCGGGCTCGTGCGTGGCCTCGGGCATCGACGGTCCTTCGTCCCTCATCGGGTGGGTTCCGGACCGGGACCCCGGTAGGGGATCTCCCGGGAGTCCAGCTGCTCCAGCTGCAACACCAGCCACGGACTGAAGGCCCAGGGGGTGGCGCGGACCGCGGCGACCAGGTCCTGCGGAGCCACCCAGTGGTGTTCGGCGACTTCGCTGGGCCGGGGGGCGACCCCGGAGGCGGCCCGGGCGAAATACACCGGGCAGAACTCGTTCTCCACCACCCCCGAGGCATCCTCGGCCCGGTAGGCGAACTCCGGCAGGACCATCTCGACGGCACCCAGCTCCATCCCGAGCTCGAACCCGGCCCGACGGTGCACGGCATCCTCGCGGGGTTCACCCGGTGCGGGATGCCCGCAGACGGAATTCGTCCACACCCCAGGCCAGGCCTTCTTGGCCAGGGACCTGCGGGTGACCAGGACGCGCCCTTCGGCGTCGAAGACATGGCAGGAGAAGGCCA